>CAMOZF010000105.1 GCA_946630765.1 uncultured Lachnospiraceae bacterium
GCGTGATCACGGCTGCCGTGTCCAGGCCCCTTCCGGTGCCGCCGAGCGCGACGATCGGCTTCTTCCATTCGACCGCGTCCCCGTCGAGCGCCATTACAGCGCACTCCACACAGACCTTCATGCCCTGTCCGAACATGCGAAGAGTATTCGCCATGATCTCCAGCGGATAAACACCTTTAAAGCGCAGACTCAATCCCCGTTCTCCGGCGCTCAGCGCATGCGCCGCAGAAATGATCCGTACGCCGCGCGATTCCAGCGAAGTTCTCATCTCGGGGCTCATCCGGTTGACTCCGTTTTCCGAATAGGAGGTGACGGAACGGACCACCGTGATCTTTCCCTGATAGCCCAGCGCCTCCGCGACTTCAAGGACGTTTTCTGCACTCTCTCCGGTCCCGGACGACAGTACGATGTCCGTGTCCAGCTCCATTGCCCGGCGAATGGCGATTTCTGCCGCTTTTTTCGTGTTTTCTTTTCCTTTTTCCTCAAAGATAATCATGATGTCCTCCTTCCGATTCGTCGGTCACGGTCTTCTCAAGAAAACAGTACCTTCAGTGAATTGTAGAAATAGTACGGCGCGTACAGATCTGAATGTGAAAAATCTGATACCGCGAAATAGATATTGTTCTTCTCCGGATCCTGACCGTAAGAAAATACCGGGTCCTTCGTCACGTACTTCATCTGTTCCGTCATCGGCACCACATCATTCGGGTAGCCGTTCGACGCGTAGATGAAGAACGGAAGCTCCGGGTGCGCCTTCATCGGCGCCGTCAGGTAGTCCACAACCTGTGCTTCAGTAAGCTTTATCCGGATGCTCGTCCCCGCCGTCGTCATGCAACTCATCGGCGCATACCAGCGGAAATATTCAAATTCATTATGGAGCATGTACCAGGTACAGACGCAGCCTCTGGAATAGCCACTGAAGCCGCGATGATCTCTCGCCGCACGGATAGCCTCGTCGGAACCGTCCCGAAGCCAGGTATTGTAGCGAAGCTCCACCGCAGGGATGATATTCTGAACAACCTCTTTACAAAAATTCGCCGGAATATATCCGCCGCCGTAATTCCCGTCCCCGGCCGGTACATCGCCTGTGGTGCGCCGGGTTTCGACATCCTTCGTCACGTCAAAATAGTAGGTTGTGAAAACCATGATGCACGGTTCAATCTCCCCGGAATCAAACAGACAGTCCAGCGTTGCCTTCGCCGCCGGCTCTGTGAAGATGTCCGGATCACAGGTATTGCCATGCTGATAGTACATGACATTGTACTTCCTGGTCTTATCCTCCGGATCATAACACCAGGGCAGATAGACATTGCAGTACTTCTGATAGGTTTTGCCGTCTTCATACACATCGGTCGTGTAATCAACCCGTTCAAAACGCCCGACCTTCTCCGGCTTTCCGCCGATTGCAGGATTCTCAATAAATCTGGTTTCAAAATCAATCAATTCTCCTGCAGGGTGAATCACTGTTTTCATCGCACCTTCCTCCATCGTTATATTTAAATGCTGGTTCACAGCTTTCCGTTCTCTCTTAAAATCTTTTCGACAAGATCCACGCACTCCAGAACCATCGCGTCGCAGTGCGGCTTTTTCTCCCTTCCGGCAGCTGCGTTGGCCTTTAGAAGCTCCGCGCACTCGAGCATGCCATCATGTCTTTCCCGAAGAACCCGATGATATTCTCCGAGCGTTTTCGGATCGCCAAGTCCAAACAGCCCCAGCGCCATGATACCGCCGGTGATAGCGCCGCACACAGACGCCCGCTTCATTCCACCGCCGAAGCCATCCGCAAAGCGCATGGCGGTCTCTTCAGTAATCCCGGCCGCTTCCGCGAACGGAACCACAACCGCCTGTGCGCAGTTGATATGAGGTGTGATCTGCGCCCGTAGGGCTGCAGCATGGTCGTGAAATGTGCTCATTGATTTCTTCCTTATGGCTCAGCACCCTTTCCTCAAATTCTCCACTGTCCGATGCTCCAGCGTTACATCGCTGAAGAATCTCAGGCCGCCTTCTCCTGACGGGCTCTGGGCTTCGAGGCCAACCTTTACGATGCTGCCGACGGGGAGGTGGAAAAGACGCACCATATCAAAGCGCTCGCCGTCGAGGGAATAGTGTACGCAGAAGACGTCGCCGACGCGGACGATCTGAAGCCACAGTTCATCCTGCGCAATGTTACAGCCGTTCGCGTCGTCGGATATCTGGTTCGTGACGACGCAGACCGCAGCCTTCGTCCCGAAATCCGAGGCTTCGAAGGCGGCCTTCGCCCAGGTATATTCGTCCTGGATGACCATCAGCGCGCAGGCGTCATAGACATACTTGTGATTCGGCCGCACTTTTGCTTTGAAGACAAAGTCGCCTTCCACTTCGGTATAGTAGAACGGCGCGTTTGCCACCGGCGCGGAATATACGCCGTTTTCGGGAATCGGATTGTTGAACCAGTCTGTTTTGGCCGGCGCAGCAATGGCGATTTCCCCGTTCGCTTCCATGACCTGACTTTCGTTGAGCCATTTCCAGTTGATAAAATCCATCATCCTTTTCTCCTTCTTGATTTTCAATTATATTGCTTTCTGAAGTCTGTCAAAGTATTCTCTGTCCGTTCACCTTCAGCGTAAATTTCGAATCGAATACTCTTGCCGCCCGGGAGCACATCGTCATGCGTCCAAGGAAAATATCGAAATACTCGTACATCGTGCAGATATTTTCGTCGATCCTGAGGGACAATGTGATCTCTTTGTTGTCCGGCGCCACCTGGAGGGCGGTGTCTGTTACCGCAAAGTTCACTCTGTCATGAATGTCGTACAGCACCGGATCTTTTTCGCGCACGCGGCTTCTCCGCACATCGGTCTTGTCCGCAATGATAAGCGCCGCCGTGATCGGGTCGGATGCCACGCCTGTCGATTCATCGTGATTGGCAATCGCTGAAACCACTTTCACACGGTCGCCGATCGAAAGGTCGGTGTCTTTCAGAATGTCGTTGGCGAGAAGGGCTCCATACTCCGCATGATGGTTCCGGTTGATGACATTTCCGATATCATGCATAAAACCGGCGATTTTCGCAAGTTCAATCTCCTGTTCACCGTAACCGTATGCGCAGAGGATATCTGCCGTCCTTTCCGCAACAAGGGCGGTATGTGCCGGCGAATGATCCGTATATCCCAGAAATCCGAGGATTTCATTGCCCTTTTCGTAATAGGCCCGGACCTCCGGATTCTTTTTAATGTCTTCATATGTCATCCTCGTCAGTTCCTTTCTTCACAAAAGCCATAAGGATCCTGCAGATTTTGCAGTTTGTGTCAGACTCTTTTACTTCTTCTTTATCGAGTCGCTGTTGATCGGGTAGGTCGAATAGTAGCGAATCTCCAGAATTGCATCCGGAACCGTCTCACTCAGAAGCACAAAATCCGAGCTGTCGTCGGAAAGTCTGATTCCATCTTCCGCGATCGTTTCTGACGGCTTGCCCGCCTTGCAGCCACAAAGCGATACCAGAAGTACGATGATCAGTACAGTCAGTGTACGAATTCCAAATCTGCGCATTATAAAATTCTCCTTCTGCAATACGACAATTTTATCATGCTTTCAGCGTTTCGTAAATCATTTTTCAGCCGACGCTGAACGGGCATTAATAGCCCAGGAAATGCTTCAGCTCCGCATTCGGCAGAAGATCCTCTTTATATAGTCCGAAGGATCTGCCCGGAACGATCTCCAGGTAGCGGTCCAGAAATTCCTCGTAGGTTTTGGCCTCAAAACAATACGGGGTGATGAAGAAATCCCTGCTGCCGCCGGTCACACGGTCACCGGCCGTTACGCTGACTTTGTACCCGCCCAGCTTCAGTCTGTAGAACACATAGCTTTCCAGATTCCATCCGTGCAGCTCGACATGACCGAAAGATACGGCGAAGCTTGCCTCGACCGGATTAGCCTGAAGCGCAGCACTTCGATAATCGTACGCCACATTTTCTATAAAACGCTCGGCGCTTTCGACATCGTCCACGGAATATTCACTTTCATTCCAGTACTTCCTGACAAACTCGAGATCCCCGTTAATCTTTTGGATATCATACTGCCAGCTTTTCTCCAGCATCTTCTGATTCAGCCAGTAATAATCCTTTTTGACATTTTCGAAGGCCTTTTCGAGATAGGTCCTGATGTCCGTCCCGTATTTGAAGCGTTCTTCGGGGTTGGACCGCTCGACGGCTTCACGCGCATAAGCGCACAGAAAATCGATGAACTCATCCGCCGTCGTCCCTTCCGTCCACGGCTCTACGATATCCGAATCGTCATAATAGTTTTTACTGACCTGCCCGAAAACGTATTTTCCGTGCAGCGGGACAATCTGCCACGGACTTTTCTTTTTCATCTGGTGCAGACTTGCCCAGTAATATTCTTTACGCAGCTTTTCCAGCGCTTTTTCATAGTATACTTCGATATCCGTCCCATATTTGAAAAGCTCCGGATCGACGGAAGGATGCCGGTTCAGTTCTTCCTCTCGCTGTTTTTCTCTCTCCCGTTCTTCCTCCATCTCGAAGATCTCATCGGAGCTAAGCGGCGTCCAGGCCCAGACCTCATCCCAGCTGTGGCTCGCAAGCGCCGACGCGTAAATAAAGGCGCCGCCCTCTTCACCACGCCACTTATTCCATCTGCCTGCCGCGAGCGTCCCGTTCTTCATGATCAGAAGGCAGAACTGCTCCTCTTTCGGATAATCCCCGTCACTGCAGGACTTGAAATTCTCGAACTGAACATTGAAGACATCTTCCTCGCCTTTGCCGAGATTGATCCAGTCGATTTCTTCGTCTTCAAGACATTCGGAAAGATCATACCGCTCCAGCGCGTGCCATTTTTCCACTTCCTCCGCCTCAACGGAATCGGCGGTTCCCCGGTTAAAGCTGCCTTTTACGGTCGGTCTGTCCTCGGACGGATGCCATTCGCCTGCCGTAAAGGCGCCGTCCTTCAGTTCAAGGAGACAGTATTCTCCGTACTGGGGCATATCCTTCTTTTCCATGTTGTGAAACTCGTTAAATGACAATGTTAAGTTCGCATAATTGCAGGTAAACACAGTGCCTCCTTTTCCATCTGCCGAAAAAGCTTTTTACAATATTCATCTTCTACCCTGCCCATTTGCTGTTGAATGACGTGCAATGAGATCAATCATGTTAAGTATATAATATTGGGATTGGACTTTGCAATAGGGAATTTCCAGAATGATCCCCAAAAAAAAGGAAGCCCTTTACGACTTCCTCTTGCCGTCCACGAGGGGATTCGAACCTCCGACCTGCCGCTTAGGAGGCGGCCGCTCTATCCTGCTGAGCTACGTGGACTTATTTAATTTTAACCCAGGGCTTTATTTTACTCCAAAGAGCGGCGCACGTCAAGCATGCTTTTTCATTTCCCCGAGAAGCCAGCCGTGGCACTTGATGCGGTTGCCGGGAGCGGGCACCCCGAGAAGGTCTTCCTTGTTGATCGCGATGATCATTTCCATACCGTTCACACGGATCTTCATGCGGTAGAACTGCTCTTTCGTCAGTTCATTTTCATAAAGGTTGACGGCTTCGATGTCGCCCATCAAATAGTAGCGGTCGGATTCCATGCCATGGGGCATGAAGAAGGAACTGACCATCGTGAAAATGTCCGTGTCGTGGATATGGTCCATGACATTCTTGTAGCGCATCATTTCCTGTCGGGTCAGCTTGTCCAGAGCTTCCGGATCGCCGGAGGCCGCGTCATCGAACAGGCGCTTTTCCAGCTCATTGCCGCCGTGCCTGGTATCCAGGACCTTCTCGGCCTGAAGAAGCGGCAGGAGGACAGTTCCGTCGGAACAGAGCATCGAAAGGGCGACCTGGGTGAACGGACGCTGCAGAAAATCATTCGTCTCATTCCGGACGATATCCGCAAAGTTCCGGATCGTAAAGATCAGCGCCATGCCCATGCGGTAATCCTCGCACATGCCGATGTAACTGTCCTTTGCAGCCTGCTTCTCATAGCTCAGATGAGCCTCAGAGGAAATAAAGGTCGAGGTGATATAGGGGAAATAGTATTCCGGCACAAGTGTGCCGCGCTCGTCTATCTCTCCGACGACGGAGATCCCTGCATGCCCTGCGATCTCGCGCTCGGCAACAGCGAGGTTCGACTCTGCGGAGACAGAGACCACGTTCAGGTGGTCCGGCTTTTCCCGCACCCAGTCGACAAGATCATTCAGTTGTTTCTTGGTCCGGAGATTTTTAAAACCGATGGACCGCAAAAAATCATGCATTGGACTCTCTCTTATAAATTATTCAGGTGTACGAAAATCAGTGCTTCGGTACGAGCTGGGTCATGCCGCCCATGTACGGACGCAGGACTTCAGGAATCGCAACCGTGCCGTCTGCGCGAAGGTTATTCTCCAGGAAGGCGATCAGCATTCTGGGCGGTGCGACAACGGTATTGTTGAGCGTATGCGCGAGGTATTTCTTTCCATCCTCGCCATTAACGCGGATGCGGAGACGGCGGGCCTGCGCATCACCGAGGTTACTGCAGGAGCCGACCTCGAAATACTTCTTCTGGCGCGGAGACCAGGCTTCCACGTCGACGGACTTGACCTTGAGATCCGCGAGATCCCCGGAGCAGCACTCCAGGGT
>CAMOZF010000106.1 GCA_946630765.1 uncultured Lachnospiraceae bacterium
GCCGAGATAACGGATACGGCAGTAGGCGACGGCCTGTGTTCCGGACATATTGTAGGTGCCCGGCTCGTAGATTTCCGGTGCCCAGATACCGGTCGCCTGGTTGGTTTTGTCCAGATAGCTGTTGAAGTACGGGATCATCTCATAATTCGGGATGTTGACCGTGACGCCTTCCATCTGGTTGATGCAGACCGCCACGCCGTACCAGTTGACAAGCATGTATTCGTCGATGTCCAGACCGAGGTTCCGGTTGATCATCGATACCATCTCCGGCACGCCCTCGTAGAACTGCTCCGTCGCCTTATTATAGGACTTGCGGCTTCCGTTCTCGAACTTCATGATCGTGTCACGAAGCACCGAAACCAGCTTGATCTCACCGGTATCGTTGTTCATGCTCGCAATGATGATCACGTCCGAATTGATGCCGTCCGTCTCCTCAAAGTCCATGGTTCTCGAATCAATGCCGAGGATCAGGATATTGTGGTAGCCCGAAAGCTCGGTCTCGATCGGAATCTCCGTCACGGAGGTTTCGGTCTCGCCGACCTCATTCGTCACCTCGACGACCGAGGTCACCATGCGCGTCTCCTGCTGTGTGGACGGCCGCGTTTCCTTGTAAATCTCCTTGTCCAGTTCATCATAACGATAAGAATTCAATACGGTGACACCATAACAGGTGATCGCCAGAAGCAGCATCAGGACCACCTCGATCATCAGGATCAGAATGTTCCTTCTGCGCTTGTTCATCAGCTTCTCATCACGTTTTTCTTTCAGTTCCTGTTGTCTAACGGATGCCATTTACGCTCCTTTTAATACGCGTTCTTATTGATAAAACCTTTAAATACCGTCAGGAAAAGGATCTTGAAATCCAGTCCCAGCGACCAGTTTTCGATATAATACAGATCATGATCGATCCGGCCGCGGATCGAGGTATCGCCGCGGTAGCCGTTCACCTGCGCCCAGCCGGTCATTCCGGGACGCACCTGGTGCTTGACCATATAGCGCGGAATCTCCTCGCGGAAGATCTCCACAAACTGCGGCCGCTCCGGCCGCGGGCCGACAAGACTCATCTTCCCGGACAGGACATTGAAAAGCTGCGGAAGCTCGTCAATGCTCGTCTTTCGGATGATCTTTCCGACCTTGGTGACACGCGGGTCATTTTTGGTCGTCCACTCGCCCTTTTCGTCCTCTTCCTTCTGTACGCCCATGGAACGGAACTTGTACATCATGAAGGGCTTATTGTGCAGTCCGACGCGCTCCTGCTTGAAAATCACCGGTCCAGGAGAGCTCAGCTTCACGAGCGCCGCGGTGACAAGCATCACCGGCGAGAACAGAATGATGGCCGCAATCGAACCGATGATATCCATGGTCCGCTTCATGAACGCGTTCAGGATATCATTCAGCGGGACGTGACGGACATAGATGACCGGAAGACCCACGAGGTCCTCCGTATAGGGGTTATTGGACATCAGATTACCGTAATCCGGCACGAACTTCGTCATGACGCCCGCCTTTTCACAGGCGTGCACCACCTGCTCCAGCTTCTCGTACTCGCGAAGCCGCAGTGTGACGAAGACCTCGTCGATGACATTTTTCGAGAGGATTTCCGGAAGCTCCGAAAGCCTGCCGATGACCTCATACTTCTCGAAGGTCGTCCCGATCGCCATGCGGTCATCGAGGATGCCGTAGATCTTGTAGCCCCAGCGGGCGTTATTTTTCACGCGGTCCAGGAAGCCTTCCGCACCGCGCGAATAACCGACGACGAGGATATTTTTCTGGTTCAGGCCCTTCTTACGGACCGCCACCATAATCAGACGGAGAATATTCCGCTGAAGGACGATCGCCGCCGTATTCACCACGCCGAATTCGGCCAGGAAGATTTTCGAAAAATTCAGGCAGTAATAGGAAAAGGTCAGTCCCTGATCCGGCACTGCCGGACCGTGATCATTTGAAAACACCCAGAAGAAAACGATCACCGAAACAATCGCAAGCAGATTGGATCGAAGTATCGCAAAGGCCTCCCGTCTTCTTCCGGTCACGCGCATCGGCCGGTACAGATGGTTGATGATGTACATCAGAAGATGCAGCGGCGCGAGATACAGGATCGCCAGCCGGTAATCAAGCGCTGTGATCTTACTGAAATGACCGCCGATCCAGCTCTCATCCGGGAAAATATAGAAAAAGAAGCCATATGTCAGAAAGTATGCGGCAGCTACAGTCAGTATATCAAGTACCGCCCGAATGCGGTTCAGCTGACGCTCATTGTCCTTGATCACAATTCACTCCTAATAACATTTCAAAAGATTTCCACAGAAAAGGAATTATACCACATCGGGGTCAACTATTCAAGTACAGGAATCTGAAGAAAAAGTGAACAGTTTCTTTCAGTTTAACGGCGCTTCAGATATTCCCTTGTGTAAATAAAGGTGTTTCCGATCAGTTCCAGCTCGATTTTCAGATAATTGCCGAGATGCTTCCACTGAAACGGCACCTTTTTCGTCGTCTTCCGCTTCTCATAGCCTTCGCGGATGCCTTCGTCATAGGCTCCGGAAAAACCGATGCCGACAAAAAAGCGGCGCTTGATTTTTCGCCCGAGGTATAAAGGCAGCGCGTTCAGTCCGCGGAAAAAAGCGGGCATATTCTTGTAAATCAGGTAAATATTGTTCCGTGCAGAAATCCGGACCTTGAACTCGCTGTATTTCACGGCGCCCGAGCTTCCGGAGCCCCAGTGATAAACGACCGCCTCCGGGCAGTAACGGTTTTCATAGCCGTAAATCTTTGCGCGGTATCCGACGTCGATATCCTCAAGGTAGGCGAAATGATCGGTATCAAAGGCGCCAATTTCCGCGAATACCGACATCCGGTAGATCGCCGCGCCCGCGCAGGAGCTGAACACACGGCAGGGCTTCGCGTAGACGGGATCCGTCACCTTCTGCCCGACGCCGCGCTGCGCGCCCCAGCCAAGAACCGTGTAAATATCGCCGCAGTCATCCAGAAGCTCCCGCTCCCGGTAATTGATCATGCGGCTTGACACCGAGAAGATCTTCGCGCTTTTCTCAATCTCTTTTGTGAGCGCGCTGACAAAGCCCTGGTCGCACTCGATGTCATTGTTCAGAAGAAGGACGTAGGGGCTTTCGACCCGCCGGATTCCCTCGTTGACGCCGCCCGCAAAGCCCAGATTCTCGGGCATCCGCTCAAGCCGCACCTCCGGGTACTCCTGCTCGATCACAAGGTCCGAGCCGTCCTCCGAGGCGTTGTCGATCACGAGCACCGAGAAATCGTCCGTATCCTGCTTCCGAAGTGAATCCAGGCAGACTCTGATGTAATCCATTCCGTTCCAGTTGGGTATAACTACCGTCACTTTTTTCATGAATCACACCGCCCTTACAGTCTGTACTGATCGCAGATTTCCTTGCAGGGACCCTGAAGCCGCACGGTTCCGCCGTCCAGCCACACGACCCGGTTGCACATTTCGCGGATCTGGTTCAGATCATGGGATACAAAAAGCACCGTCGTGCCGCCGCTCATCAGTTCCATCATCCTGGCGCGTGATTTGCGCTGGAAGTTCTCGTCGCCGACCGCAAGGATCTCGTCCACGATCAGGATCTCCGGCTCCACCACAGTCGCAACCGAAAATGCAAGGCGCATGATCATGCCGGAGCTGTAATTTCGAAGCGGCATATCGATGAAATCGTGCAGCTCCGAAAAGGCCAGGATCTCATCATAGCGGTCGTAGAGAAACTCCTTCTCATAACCCAGAATCGCGCCGTTCAGGAAGATATTCTCTCTTCCCGAAAGG
Source organism: uncultured Lachnospiraceae bacterium (assembly GCA_946630765.1). The sequence continues at coordinate 3,794 of CAMOZF010000106.1, forward strand.
TCCATATCGAAGCCGGAGCCCAGCTCCAGCATCGGCACAATATTGCCGTAGCGGTCCACATGTCCCGTCGTCGGCTTCATAATCCCGGAAATAATCTTCAGAATCGTGCTTTTTCCGGCGCCGTTTCGTCCGATAATTCCGAGCACATCGCCCTTATATACATCAAAATTCACATGCTGAAGCGCATAGAATTCCTTGAATTTCAGCCGTCCGGAAAACATGCTGATCACGGTCTCTTTAAGAGACGCCGAGTGATCCTCTTCCATCCTGAAACGCATGGATACGTCTTCAATATGCAGCATCAGCTGTTTGTCATCTGCCATAGAATAGAATTCCTGTTCTTAAACTGTTTTTAAATTAGAGGTATAAGATAAACTTGTCCTGCACCTTCCGGAACATGAAGAAGCCGAGGCTGAACATGACCAGAGAGAACGCGGCGCAGATCCCGTACTCGGAAAATGCCGGGGACGTCCGCTCCAGAATGATCGTCCGGATAAACTGGATATAGTGATACAGCGGATTGAACTGCATCAGCTTCACGAGCCAGGCCGCCTTTTCCTCGAACATCGAAAGGCTGTAGATGATCGGCGTCGCGTACATCCAAAGCGTGGAGACGAAGCCCCACAGGAACTCGATATCGTGGAAAAACACCATCAGACTCGACAGGAAGAAGCCCATGCCGATACAGAAAACCAGCATCAGCAAGAGTCCGAACGGCAGAAGCAGCACCGCCTTCGAGAGGTACAGTCCGTTGAAAAGTCCGTAAACCGTTGTCACAAGAAGCAGCGGAATCATCGAAAGCAGGATGTTGATCGAGGCCGACAGGACTTTTGTGACCGGGTAAATGTATTTCGGCACATAAACCTTTGTGATCAGCGCGGCATTACTCGTGATCGAGCGCATTGCCTGCGTCGAACAGTCGTTGAAGCCGTTCCACATGACAATACCGCACAGCAGGTAAATCGCGTAATGCTCCACATTTCCGCGGATTCCGAGGAGGTGGCTGAAAACGATATACTGCACGATCATCATAAGAAGCGGATTCAGGAAGCTCCAGAATGCGCCCAGAACCGACCGTTTGTACTTGATCTTGAAATCCCGCTCGACAAGCTGCTCGATCAGGAAACGGTAGCGGTGCATCGTGTTGATGAAAAACAGCCCCGCCGAGCGCTTTCCCTTCCGGTCACAGCGCTTCATATGCTCCAGATAGAGGAACAGAAGAACGCCGAGAATGATAACGATTGCCGGATAGAACCACCAGAACGGCAGTCCGAAAACCTTTGCGGAAATGATCCGGTCAAGGGCGCCGACGGTGAAAAGAGCCACCGCGCCGGCAAATATGAGAAGCGCGATTTTTTCAATGCGCTTGAGATCGACTTTTGTCATAATCCGGCTTTCCCTTTACTCAAAATGAAATGTTTCCGAAAGCCCGTGCCACTTCTGGTCCTTCTCGGACACGATCAGCGGCGCTTCGGGATCAAACGGCCAGTCGATACCGATCTCGGGATCCAGATAGTACAGGCCGCCCTCATCGCCCGGATGATAGAAATCCGTACATTTATAGGCAAAGATCGCAGTGTCGCTCATGACATAGAAGCCGTGCGCAAAGCCTTCGGAAATATAAAACTGCTTCATATTCTCCTCGGTCAGCTCGACGCCGAACCATTTTCCGTAGGTTTTGGAGCCCTTTCTCAGGTCCACCGCCACATCATAAACACTTCCCTTCAGGACACGCACAAGCTTTCCCTGCGGATACTGCTTCTGGAAATGCAGTCCCCGGAGCACACCCTTCTGCGACATGGACTGATTGTCCTGCACAAAACGCATCGAAAGTCCTTCGGCCTTCATGTCGTTCTCATTGTATGTCTCCACAAAATATCCGCGCTCATCCCTGTGAACCGTCGGCTCAATCACGCAGAGTCCTTCGATTTCACAACGTGTCACTTTGATCTGTCCCATTTTATTCCTCCCAGTAATTCTTATTCATACTCAGCCGCCTTACGAGGCGCTGCGGTAATTTTTTATATCTTTTTCCGAGAAAATACCCGGCATATTTCATTCCGCTCTGATAGAAAAGATACGGAACGCTGTACCATTTGCCGACGGAGAACAGGTGCCGGATCGTCTTCTTCACAAGACCGATCCCCTCCTTCTCCGAGGAAACGGCGGAAAAGATTTCCGGATGATCCGCCTGCGATACCGCGAGATCAAAGTTCCGGTGAAGCTGCTGTCTTCCGCTGTAGTTGTGCGAATGGATCACGCGCGCGTTTGCACAGTAGGCGATGGAATACCCCGCCCGGATCACCTCATAGGCGTAGATCATATCCTCGTTGAAGATCGTATGCCGGGTAAATCCGCCGAGCTTCTCCATGATCCTCCGGTCATACATTGCGCAGACATTCGAGCAGAAATAGGTTCGGATGCCCAGTCTTTCGAGGTCCTTCTGCGACTTGATCGTCGAAACCTCCGGATAACTGAAGGATCTCGTGAAGGTTTCGATCTCCCGGCAGTCTTCCCGCGGAAGCTGCCGCGCGTAGGAAGACGCCACCCGCTCCTCCGAAAAAGCTTCAAGAAGCGTTTCGATCATGCGGTCATTATCGGGCATCGCATCCTGCGTCATCAGGAGCACATAGTCTGCGTCCGAGAAGGAAACGCCCTGATTTCTCGTGTTCCCGTGATCGAATTCCCGCTTCGAAAGATAATGACACTCCGTATCGGGCTCGTCCGGAAATTCCGGCCTCTCCCCCTGCTCTTCTTCCGTGATCATCAGAATGATTTTCTGCGGCGGAATTGTCTGGTTCCGAAGAC
>CAMOZF010000107.1 GCA_946630765.1 uncultured Lachnospiraceae bacterium
CTCCGGAGGTTCAGATCGTCTCCGTTGCCCATGACCAGATCGCGGCGGCGGTCGGCGCCGGAGCTTTCGATGGCGGTGTGGCGGTGGACGGAGCCGGAACCGTCGAATGTCTGACTCCGATCTATGACTCTTTGCCGGATATCCCCACCATGTATGACGGCTATTTCTCTGTCGTGCCCCATGCGGTACCCGGCAAATATGCCGCTTACGCCTTTTCCTACACCGGCGGCGCCTTGATCCAGTGGTGTGTGGAGAACCTGGCGGATGGAGCGAAAAATGAAGAGCTGGAAGCCCGCTATCAGGAAAAACACGGCGAGGAACCGTCCGGTCTTCTGGTCCTTCCTCACTTCGCCGGTGCGGCCACTCCTTATATGGACACCGGCTCACGAGGAGCCATCCTGGGACTGACCACTGACACGGATATCAGCGAGATCTACCGTGGCTGCATGGAAGGCGTTGCCTATGAAATGCGCCTCAATTATGAGCGTCTTAAACCCTCCGGCATTCACTTTACCCGCCTGCACGCCACCGGCGGCGGGGCCAAATCCAAGGTCTGGATGCAGATGAAGGCAGATATCCTGGACCTGCCCATCACAGCGCTTAAGACAGCGGACGCGGGCACAGTCGGCTCCGCTATGCTGACCGGCATCGCGATCGGCTGCTTTAAAGATCTGGAAGACGCCGCGGACCACATGGTCGAAAAGACTGAGACCTATCTGCCCCGCGCGGACATGCATGAAAAGTATATGGCCATCTATCGCCGTTATGCCAAGGTTTATGACGCGGTACGGCCGCTAATGGAAGGAGAGGCATGATGAATCCTTATATCGGACATGACAGCCAGCTTTACGGTGTGGAAGAGCATCGTCTCGTCGGCGGCAAGGGCGATGGGATGCGCCTGTTGGAAGTCAACAACGGACTGGGTCTGGAACTTGTCACCTCCCCGGACCGGAATAATGATATCACCCGGCTGCGCTTCCGCGGCACCAACCTCAGCTATTTCTCTCCTGTTGGCTATGTGGCTCCCGCCTATTATGACAGCATCGATTCGAACTGGCTGAATTCCTTTACGGCCGGATTCCTGACGACCTGCGGCCTTCAGGCGGTCGGAACGCCCTGCGAGGACGAAGGCGAAGTCCTGCCGCTTCACGGCTCGATCGCGAACACGCCGGCTTCTCAGAGCTATTACACGGAGGATGATCAGCACATTACGCTGCACAGTAAGACCTGTGACGAGACGATCTTCGGAAGGAAGCTGTCACTTCAGCGTGAAATCACCGTGTCGAAGTCCGAAAACAGCTTCACAATCCGCGATACTGTTGAGAACACGGGCGGACGCACAGAACCCTTTGAAATCCTCTATCATATGAACATGGGCTATCCGCTTCTTGATGAGGACAGTATCATTATGATCCCCTCGACGAAGGTTCTGCCGCGCGATGATCATGCGGCGGAGGACATCGAAAACTGGATGCATATGGAGAAGCCGCAGCCGGACTATCAGGAACGCTGCTATTATCATGTCTTTCCGGACGAAAAAGGTCTTGCGCGCATCACGCAGCCGAAGCTTGGCCTCTCCCTTTCGATCGAATTCGACGCGAAGGAACTCGACGGCTTTGTCGAATGGAAAATGATGGGCTTCAGGGACTACGTGCTTGGTCTGGAGTGCGGCAACTGCTATCCGGACGGCCGGGATGTCATGCGGAAAACCGGTATGCTGAAGTTCTTGAAACCCGGTGAGAAGAAAACTTACGAGGTCCGAATTACAATCGAATAAACCACTTGAGCAGCAGGAAATCAACAATTTCCTGCCTCAGGAATACGACAAGGAGACGAAGGAGAAGCTTGCGGATGTTATAGCCCTCGGAGGGGGCGGCTTCGGAAACCATCTCGACAATTATGCGAACAATATGATTGGCGACATGACAAATCTGCCGCTTCCAGGCCATGATAAGAACAACCAGCTTGATTATGGCAATAAAATGAACGATCTGATCCGTAAAGATTTCATAAGTAAGCTGGATCCGCCGAACCATCCGAAGATGAAAATCGGAGAGTACATGGATCTTGTTGGTATGTCCGAGGCAGACCGGAACAGATTCCTGAAGAATACGAAGTGTACTGTAGAAGATAACTTCTATGATGTTACTAAAAAAAGAGTTAAGACAATGGGGGAAAAAGTACACCGGAGAGTATCCATAATACAACGATTTATCAGATGAGTGAGTCCTGCGCCAGTTACATGACGAAAAAATGGATGCAGGAAGGTATGAAACAGTATGAAAGCGGTCTTTCAAAATCAGAGCTGAAGGAGTATCAGAACGGGCAGCGGGTTTTCGGAAGAGTCGGACATGGACTTTTACAGATAAAAGCCGTCGAGGAAGGGAAAAAAACAGCGGATATCGCCTTCAGGGCCTACGGAGAGGGTGATAAGATGCCGCTTGCGAAGCTTCTCTCTCTCGGAATCCAGAAGCTGAACCAGGAGTCCGCCGGGAAGACCCGTGAGGAGCTGAATAAAGAACTCGATGCCGACATGGACCAGCCGATAGAGGAAGAGGGTCTTATTCTGTAAGAACGATCTTTATCTGCATGTATCAACAGAAATGAAAAACCGCCGGAGAAGTGTGATATTTTCCTTCTCCGACGGCTTTTGTATTTTTTCAGTGTGTGTTATAATAACGCTGTTTCGCGTTTTGAACTGTGAATACCGATAGCGCGGGATGTTTAATAAAGGAGAAGCCATGGAAAGTAAGAGAATACGCAGCATCTGGACAGACGGCATCTGCTATATTGAGCCTGTTCCGGGCGCCACGAGCACCTGGTACTTTGGCATGGAGTATACGCAGGGGGATCTCTACGAGGCAGAGGAGATCTTCCGTCAGGGCCGCCCGCTGACGGGCAACAGGCTCTGCCTCGTTCGCTATCCCGAAGGGGAGGCCTTTTTTCCGCTGCCAAAGACGGAAGGGCATTACTGTGAGCGGCCGGTGTATCTCGAGGGGAGCATCTATATGCTCGACGTCGACTTTCCGAAGGGCCTGATCCGGATCATGCGCTTTGACTGCAGCGATTATCAGCTGCGCGTGCACGCAAGCCTTCCGCTGTCTTCGGTTAAGGACTGTTATAATCTGCAGCTTCGCATCGCGCCGCTGACGCTTGCAAGACAGCGCGGAAGCGAACTGGAAATCGTATGGCCGGAGAAGATCCGCCTCTCGATGGACGAGCACGATTCCTTCTTCATGCGGGACGGAGACAGGCTGTTTTTCAACCGCTGGCATGAGGAAGGAGAGGGAGAGCGCTATCGCTTCTATGAGGAGACGGTTATCAGGGATCTTGAGGGCAGGGACCTCGAGGTCCTTTCCGGCGACATCCTGCTGATGCCGGACGGACAAATGTGGCATCTCAGTGACGACTGAAGAGAATAGATACAGGGGAAAGTATGAAAAGAAACAGTGATTTTACCAACGGACCGATCATGGGACCGCTGCTGTCGTTTATGCTTCCGGTGCTTTTTGCCATGCTGCTGCAGGCAATGTACGGCGCGGTGGACCTGATGATTGTCGGAAAAAACCGGTTTCGCTGTTTCGGATCGGCCTTGCGACACCGTCCTCGACCTTCCTTCAGATCATTCTCTGCATGATCTGCTTTATCTATGCGGAGAGAAAATACGGGCGGCGGAGCGGAAAGTAAAAGCGGCTGAAGCGGATCTCAGGAAATCCATTCGGCGTTCTTTTCGGCAAGAAGACAGAGCTCTGCGGCCTTGAACGCGTGGGCCTGCGTCATCGCATGCTCCGTACGGTTCAGGCAGTCCAGAATCAGCCCGCCGAAGAACGGGAATCCGACCGTACCCTTCGCGTCCAGGTACTTTTCGCCCTGGCCGTTGACGAGGTAGACATGGTCGCCGTCGGTCTTTCCTGTGGCAATGTCGACGTATTTACGGATCTCGATATAGCCCTCGGTGCCGAGGATAAAGGTCCGGCCGTCGCCCCAGGTCCGAAGGCCGTCCGGGGTGAACCAGTCCACTCTGAAATAGTTGGTCGTTCCGTTCTTTCCGAGAAGAGAACAGTCGCCGAAGTCCTCAAGCTCCGGATAGTCGGGGTGTGCATAGTTGCCGATTCTTGCAAGCTGTACGCGCGCATCCTCTTCACCGGCGAAGTACAGATACTGTTCGATCTGATGACTGCCGATATCGCAGAGAATTCCGCCGTATTTTTCTCTTTCGAAGAACCAGGCGGGACGGGAGGGGGCATTCAGTCTGTGCGGACCGAAGCCGGTCACGGACAGGACCTTGCCGATTTCGCCGGCATGGATCAGCTCGCCCGCAAGGACGGCGCCTTCCACATGGAGCCGCTCTGAATAGTAAACCATATATTTTTTGCCGGTTTCAGCAGCGGTCTTTTTCGCTTCCGCGAGCTGTTCGAGCGTCGTGAAGGGCGCTTTATCCGTGAAGTAATCTTTTCCGGCACACATCACGCGCATGCCGAGTGCCGCGCGTTCAGAGGTTATGGCGGCGCCGGCGATCAGAAGCGTTTCCTGATCCTCCAGCACTTCCTGTTCACTTTTCGCAGGTATCGCCTGCGGATAGGTTTTAATAAATGCCGCCACCTTCAGGGGATCCGGATCCCAGACGTATTTCAGGGTGCCGTCGGCTTCCAGAAGGCCGTTGGTCATCCCGTAAATGTGTCCGTGATCGAGCCGGCAGACCGAAAAAATAAATTCCCCGGGGTTTACGACTGCTTTTTTCGCACCTGAAGGCGCGTAGTTCATTCCGTCTTTTCTGTCCATCTGCGTACCTCCTTTATTTGTAGTCCGAGCCGACCGTGATCTCACCCGCAAGCTCGGTCACGGAAACGTTCTTCTGATAGAAATGGGGCACATTTTTCATGATGCCTTCCACGGTATAGAAGTCATCGTCCGGCTGCAGCGGGAGATAAACCTTCTCCTGAAGGGCGCCAGCCTTGTAGACCGCTGTGATCAGTTCAATCGTGCGTCTTCCGTCCTCCGCGCCGATTGCCGGTGCGCGGTCGTCCTCGATTGCGCGGATCACATCATACAGCTCGCCGGTATGGCCCTCGTAGGGAAGATCCGGGAGCGCATCCTTGAAGGCTGTGATTTCCTCTTCGAGCGCCTTGTTTTCCTCCGGGAAACCGTTGGACATGGACAGGGAGGCATAGGTGTCGAAGGGCGCGGAAATCTTGGCCTTTTCACACTGGAAAATAAGCCCCTGTTCTTCGCCGTGATGGACGACCGAAGCCGTCAGGGTTGCGAGGGCATGCGGGTATTCGAGAATGGACACGGAAAGGTCCTCGACCTCCGCATTGTCATGCGCGGTATTGGCGAGAACCGAAGTGACGGCCGCAGGAGAGCCCATCATCCAGAGCAGCATGTCGATGTGATGAACCGCGTGATTCAGCGTGCATCCGCCGCCTTCCTTCTCCCAGGTTCCGCGCCACCACAGATCGTAATAGCAGTGTCCGCGCCACCAGAAGGAATTTATGGCCGCGTGGCGGACCAGGCCTGCAAGCCCGGAGGAAAGCAGCTCCTTCAGATCACGGATCGGCTTTTTGAAGCGGTTCTGTGCGATAATGGCCAGCTTTTTCCCGCTTTTGTCTCTGGCTTCGATCATGCGGTCACATTCTTCAAGAGAAGCGGCCATCGGCTTTTCGCAGACGACATGCTTTCCTGCGTTCAGGAAATCGATGCTGATCGAGGCGTGAACAAAGGGGGGCGTACAGACATCGGCAAGATCGATGTCTTCGGCATTCAGAATATCCTCGTGATGTTCATATACAGGGCATGAAAGCCCGAATTCTGCGGCAAAAGCCGCCGCCTTTCCCGGAATGATATCGACGAGAGCGCAGACTCTGCAGTAGTCAGACAGGACTTTATAAGCCCGCATATGCTCATGTGCGATGTTACCGGTACCGATAATGGCAATATTAATCATGAAAATATCCTTTCCGGCAGACGGACTGCCTTTTTGACTGTTCCTGACGATCATATTAACATAAAACGGACAGAATTTACAGTCTAATCCGCACTTTCAGGGCTTTATTTTTTCTCTCAGAGTGTTTATAATAGGCTCTGTCATCAATGATAATGAATAATCCATATGGAGGGATTGTTGTATGAGTATGGGTATGGGTTTTGCATTAGTGATCTTAATTGTTATCGCCGTAATGATTTTACTGACCGTGATGGCGGTCACGCTGATCGGACAGGGCGCGGTTTTCAGAAAGGCCGGAAAAGCCTTCTGGAGAACCTTTGTGCCGTTCTATAATCAGTGGACGCTGTATGAAATCACCTGGGGACACGGTGCTTACATGTTCCTTGAGTGGATTCCGGGCGCGGGAACGGTTTTCGCGATACTGACCTATGTGAAGCTCGGCCAGGCATTCAGAAGGAGCGGCGGATTTATTGTCGGACTGATTCTTCTGACGCCGGTATTCGAAATGATCCTCGGCTACGATGATTCCACATATACCGGACCGGTGGAGTGGTAAAACAGCAT
>CAMOZF010000108.1 GCA_946630765.1 uncultured Lachnospiraceae bacterium
CTGAAGATCAACAAGAAGACACAGATCGTCACGCCCGAGCTTCAGGGCGAGCTGGTTTACAATGTCGTGGAGGCCTCGATGCCGCAGCTTCTGAACCCGGATCTGACGGCTTCCTGGGAAAAGGGCCTTTCCTATGTCTCCGAGGGGACGATCAGCTCCGAGGAGTATATGCAGAAGCTTTCCGGCTTCGTCGCGAGAAGAACGGACTTCGTCAAGAGCATCGGAAACCCGGAGGGGATCCGTAGAAGCTTTGAATCCGTGCTTCCGTACTATTCGGTTAAATAATGCAGGCATTTTGGAGAAAACATGGAAATTATCGATGAAGAGCAGCCCCTCGGGCACGTCAAAGGGTCGCACCGCCGGATCATCATTTCCCGGCGGGACACGATCCTGAACGATCTGAAAAACAGCACAGTGCAGGGACTTCTGTCATTTATCGCGTCCATTCTTTCGGTACTGACGGTGCTTTCCGGCTTTCTTCTGAGCTTTCGCGAGGCAGGGGATTCCGGGTATTATCTCGGACTGATCATGATCCTGGCCCTGCTTCTTGCGGTATTCTCCCTGATCATGGGGATCCTCGGACTGAAAAACCGTAAGAAAATCCGTCACTATATGGAGAAGCGCGGACTGGTGATCTCCATCATCTGCATTCTCTCACTGATCGCTTTATATGTATACGGGATTCTCCGTTATCTGGAGGTTCTGTGAGTAAAAAAATATTCCGGCTGGAAGGATTAATATGAAGAGTCGTCTGATTCAATTGTCAAAAGGAAATATTGAATACAAGGTGCCGAAGGTGGTTTTTGGCGTTTCCGAGCTTCAGGGAATCCTTCTGCCGGACAGAAAGACACTGTATGAAGTAAATGTGACCTCGGAAAATAACGTTCCGATGCATCTTTTTTTCTATGCGCAGAATCCGCGGATCCGCGTCTCGCAGCCGCTTCAGATCGGAAGATCCGGAAAATTCACCGTCGAGATCAGCACCTACGGGCTTTCCGTCGGCGACCGGCTGCAGGGCAGGATCGATATCGTCTATAACGGCGGAGAGACCTCCCTTCCTTACCATTTCCTGATGGGTGTTTCCTATCTGGACCAGGCAAGAAAGAGCTATATGACGCTTCACGAATTCGCCGAGTCCGCAAGACAGAATCCCCGGGAAGCCGCGCAGCTTTTCGCCTGGAGAGATTTTGCCGATATGCCCTTTATGAACGATCTTCATATGCAGGGGCTGTATCACACCTATATGACCGGCACCGGAGAGGACAACGGCCTCCGGGAGTTCCTGAAGGCGGCGGGAGAGCCGCTTCCGGAGCGGGAAAGATCCGAGGGCAGCAGACTGGTCCGCAAAAAAGAAAAGGATCCCGCGGCCGGCATCTACATGCGGGATCAGGAGAGAAAGATCCGCGTCCAGCGATTAATTGCCCGCTATGAGATTCTCAAGAACCGCGGAAGGAATCCGAAACCGATCGATTTTGATCAGGAATTTGCCGGCCTGATTGCCGATTATCCGGCCGATACCGACACCTATCTCGCCTACGCCTTCTATCTGACGATGGAGGGGCGCTTTGACGAGGCACGGACGGAGCTTCTGAAGATTCAGGACGCCGTACAGAAGGACCGGCTTGCGAAAAAGGACCATTACTGCCTGTTTATGTGGCTGGTGTCCGTAATTCAGGGAGATGAGAACCATAAGGCGCAGTGCCGCGAGCTCACCCACCGCTTCTTCATCGAGGGCGCGCGCTCCGGGCTGATGTTCGATCTCGAGTACCGGCTGAATCCAGAAATCTCGGAGAATCACGAGAAGGCCGCACCGCTTCTTCTGCAGTACTACACAATCGCGAGCCGCGATCCGATGGTTTTCCTGGAGACCTGCCTTCTGTGGGAAAAGGACACCTCGGCCGTCTCGGTGCTTACCGAATACGAGCTTCGCTGCACGCTTTTCGGCCTCAGAAACAACCTGATCTCCGAAAAGACGCTGTTCCGCGTGCTTTCACATGAGCTGAAAAACCCGAAGCTTCTGAATCTCTACATGCTGATTCTGAAGCTTGCCTATAAAAAATACAGAAACCAGGAATTCCTGCAGGCGATCTGCAATGTCTATCTGCAGAAGCGCAATGTCGGCCCGCGGTATTTCCGCTGGTACAGGGACGCGGTCAATCTGAACCTTGCGATGCCCGGACTGTACGAGCATTACATGGCGAGCCTTCCGAAGGATTTCTCGGAGAAGCTTCCGATGAACCTCGTGCTGTATTTCGGCTACGGAAGGGAGAGCAGCAGTGTACCTCTGGATCTTCTGTATTCCAATATTCTCACCTATTATGCCGATGACGAGAAGGTCATGGACATTTACCAGGAGAAGATCGACGCCTATGCCGACCGGAAGCTTCGCTCGGAGGAGTATTCCGAAAGCAGCATTCCCGTTCTGCAGAGTGTTCTGAGAAAGGACCACCTGAATGCCGAAAACGCACAGGGCGTCATGAGTCTTCTGCGGCTTCAGAAGATTGAAACCGGTCTTCAGGGAATCCGGCGGGTTGTGATCCACTATCCGCAGCTTCGCCAGGAGGTTTCCTATGCGATCAACGAAGGAAGCGCGCTCGCGCCGGTCTATTCGAATCAGGCGATCATTGCCTTTGAGGACCGCACAGGCAGCAGGCATTATGATCCGGAATGCAGGATTTCGCCGGTTTTCGAGGATCCCGAGCTGATCTCAGAATGTGCCTCGCTTCTTCCGGACCGGCTGCTTCTTCAGCTTCGGGAAGCGGATGAGATCCGCCCCGAAACCCTGCGGGAAAAGGACCTGTTCCTTGTCACCTCGCTGATCAAAAACCGGAAAATCGACGCCTTCTACAGGGCAAAGCTCTATGAAGCGCTGACTGAGCTTTCGATGGGCCCCGGCATGCAGCATGTGAACTGCTGCGAATTCCTTCTGGAGGCGGATTACCGGTCGCTTCGGCCCGATTACAGGAAAAAGCTTCTTCAGGCGCTGATCGACCGCGGATATTACGAGGAAGCCTTTACCCGGATCATCGACAACGGCTATGAGCATCTGGATGACGATCATCTGCAGCTGGTCACTGAAGAAATGATGGATGTGCCGCTTTTCAGGGGCAATCCCGCGGTGACCGCCATCTGCTGGCAGCTTTTCCGAAACCGGCATGCCGGAACGAAGATCTACGACGAGCTGTCCTCGTATTTCGAAGGCAGTACGCGCGACATGCTGCAGCTTCTTCGAAAGCTCCGGCAGAAGCATCAGCCCACAAAGGACCTTGTCGTCAAGACCTTTACCAAGTGCATGTATGTGGACAACAACCGGGACCTTGACGCGCTTTACGACTGGTATATGGCCGAAAACAGTCAGGAACCGCTTCTGGAATCCGCGTATCTCGTGCTCCGCTCGCACATGTATTTCATGGGAGAACGGAATCTGACGGACGCGGCGGTGGACGGCCTGAAGAAGAAGGTCCACAACCTCCCGAAGGTCGCCATGCTCGCGCTTCTTAAGTGGTTTGCCGAGGAAAGCAGCCTGATGAGCGATCAGGACCGCGCGCTTGCCGAGGAGCTGACGAAGGCGGCAGCCAGCGAAAACATTGTTCTTTCCTGCTTTTCGAAGCTGGAGAAGAAGATTAAGATGCCTGTGGAGCTGGAAGGCCGGGTCTATGTGGAATACCGGGATCCCGAGGCGATGGACGTCGCCGTGATCGGTCAGATATTCCCGGGAAGACATTATTTCCACCGGATGCTTCACCGGATCTACCCGGGCGTATTTGTGCGTTCATTTATCCTTTACAAAAGGGAGTGGATCCAGTATTATTATTCCGTGCATCAGAAGGATGGAAGCTCTGTGGAGCGCGAGGGAGACGTCGTGGCGCAGGAAAGTGACCCCGGTCACAGAAACAGCCGCTACAGCGACGTCGCGCGGCTCGAGCAGAAGATCCGGAAAAATGACACGCGGGAGACGGCGGAGCTTCTTCGGGCACAGCTTCTGAAGGAAGCGATGATAGAGAATATTTTTTCGGACAAAGAGTAGAAGAGGCGGATTGTGGAAGACGGACTGATTATCGGTTTTGATCTTTGCAAGGATTTCTGCAGGATCAGTTATTTTGTAAGCGGCGACAAGGAACCCGCCGATCTTGTGTTTTCAGAAGAAGAAAATCCCTATGTCGTTCAGAATTCCATCTGTAAGAAAAAGGGGGAGGACAGCTGGCTGATCGGCCAGGAAGCCTACGAAACCGCGCTTCTTGGCGGCGGCAGCATCGTCGACAAGCTGCTGCGGCTTGTCGCGCGCTCCGGCTATGCGACCTTTGAAGGCGTGCAGTACTCCGCGGAAGATCTTCTGCAGCATTTCCTTCAGGAAACACTGAATGTCCTTTTTAAAGAGAAGAAAACGACGAAGGTTCTCGGCATCATGTATTCGGTGCAGGAGCTGAATACGACTGTGCTGGATACCGTGATCCGCTGTACGAGAAAGCTTGGCATCGAAAGAGAACGGATCCACATCATCAGCCATACCGAGAGCTGGCTTTACTATGTGCTGAGCCAGAAAAGGGAGCTGTGGTCCAATATTTCCGTGCTTTACGACCTTTCCGGCGACGGCCTGAACTATTATGAGATGGAGGTGCTGCGCGGAATGCAGCCCAATGTTGCCCAGGCCAGAAGGACCTTCCTGGAGGAGGGCTTCTCGCTGGAGATTCTGGACAGCGCTTCGGGTCGGAAGATGGCCGACAACATCATGTCGAACTGCGTCGACCGCATGCTCAAGAAAAAGCTGATTTCGAGCGCCTATCTTTCCGGCGTCGGCATGGATTCCTGCCAGAAGTGGGGCGAGAACTTCCTTCGCGTTCTCTGCCAGAGAAGAAGAGTTTTCTTTATCGAGAACATTTTTGCAAAGGGCGCGGTATACGCGGCCTGTGAATACTTAAGAGAGAGCTCGGTCTACCCCTTCAGCATCATGTGCGAGGGCCGGATCGATGTGGATATCAGCATGGAAATCACCCAGGGGAATCTCCAGAAGACCCTGAGCCTCGCATCGGTCGGCAATAACTGGTACGAGACCCGGGAATCCTTCGACCTGATCCCGGATCAGGAGACCTCGGTGCGGATGAAGGTCAAACGCCTCGGAGAACGCGTGCCGATCATGATCGACATTCCCTTTACGGATTTCCCGGAACGGCCGCAGAAAACGAGCAGAATCAATGTGGCGCTGTCGTTTATCTCGGAAAATATCTTTACGGTCACGCTGACCGACCGCGGCTTCGGCGAATTCTTCCCGGGTACGGATAAGTCGGTGCAGAAGACCTTTACGATCGGAAACGGAAATTAGGAGGAGACACTTTATGGGACGATACATTCTGTGCGGTAAAGAAGCCGAAGTTCCTTACGAAGTGGATGAACTGGATATCCGTATTTACACGATCGAGGAACTCTGCTATTATATCTACAATTATCTGCCGCTCATCGGCGACGACTTCATCGATGACCGGCTGCTGCTCTTTATCCGCCACGAGCTGGAGCTTCCGGAGATCGCCGACAAGATCGAGCGCTTCTACAGCGCCCGTTCCGAACAGGACGCGACGCTTCTGATGCTGCTGTCGGATGTTGGCTACTATTCGGATCAGGAGCTTCAGGAGTTCCAGAACCGGCTGGTATACAGGAAACGGAAGAGCAGTCAGGAACGCGTCAAGGGACGCGCGGACAGTCTTCTGCGGTTGAAGCGCTATCAGAGCGCCGTACGAACCTATAAAACGCTTGCGGGATCGAGTTCGGACAACCGAAATTCCCGGGAATTCTACTATGACGTGCTGGAATCCCTGGCCAATGCCTACGGAAAGCTCTGCGAATTCGACTATGCGCTGGACTGCCTTTTCGGCATCTACGATCTGAACCATTCGGAGCGGATCCTGAAAAAGGCCTACGACGTCTGTGTGCTTTCGGGAACGGAGCTTCCGTCCCGGTACTTCTCCAAGGTGCCGGATCAGGTGCTTTCCTCCTGGCAGCAGGACTACTGGAACCGGGAGACCATTGAGAAGCAGAAGCTCGATGAAAGCAGCATTATGCAGAGCTTCCTGAAGGATCCCGAAACCGCCAAAATGGAGCTTCAGAACTATCTGGACAACAAGAAAAGCGCCTGCCGGGGCATGCTTGAATAAAATACCGGCTTTTTGACAGACAGGGGAGTGAATATGAAGGAATTATCCAAGACCTACGATCCGTCGGCGATCGAAAGAAGAATTTACGAAAACTGGGAGAATAAGGGCTATTTCAAGGCTTCTCCGAACAGTAAGAAGAAGCCCTATACGATTGTGATGCCGCCGCCGAATATCACGGGCCAGCTGCACATGGGCCATGCGATGGACAACACGCTTCAGGACATCCTGATCCGTTACAGAAGAATGCAGGGCTATGAAGCACTGTGGCAGCCCGGAACCGACCACGCGTCGATTGC
>CAMOZF010000109.1 GCA_946630765.1 uncultured Lachnospiraceae bacterium
TGATGGCCGTGAATCTCGGCACCCGGGGCCCCGAAGAAGCCAGAAATCTCGTGGAATACTGCAACGGAACGACCGACACCTATTATGCCAATAAACGCCGCGAAAACGGCTTCGAGGAGCCCTTCAATATCAAGGCCTGGTGCCTCGGCAACGAAATGGACGGTCCCTGGCAGATCGGCCATAAGACGGCGGAAGAGTACGCGCGTACTGCCTGTGAAACCGCAAAGGTCATGAAATGGACCGACCCCTCGATCGAGCTTGTCGCCTGCGGATCCAGCAATGTGAACATGCCGACCTGGGGCAGCTGGGAGCGTACGGTTCTCCGGGAATGCTACCCGCATGTGGACTATCTTTCCCTGCACAACTATTACGGAAACCGCGACGGTGACACCCCGGCCTATCTCGGACAGTCGCTGGATATGGACCGTTTCATCCGGGAAACCGCGGCGATCTGTGACGAAATCAAGGAAGAGCTGCATTCCGACAAGACGCTGAACCTGTCCTTTGACGAATGGAACGTCTGGTTCCACAGTAACGACCGGGACAAGGAGATCCCGAAGTGGCAGATCGCGCCGCCGCTTCTGGAGGACGCCTACAATCTGGAGGACGCCCTTGTCGTCGGCTGCCTTCTGATCACGCTTCTTCGGCATTCCGACCGCGTGAAGATGGCCTGTCTTGCGCAGCTTGTGAATGTGATCGCGCCGATCATGACGGAAAACGGCGGAAAAGCCTGGGCGCAGACGATTTTCTATCCCTTCCTGGATGCCTCCGTCAACGGACGCGGCAAGGCGCTCGAAACCAGGGTGGAATGCGCTTCCTACGCGGCAGGCGACAAGGACGCGATCCCCTATGTGGAGAGCATTCTTGTCGAGAATGATGACGAAAGTCTGACGCTTTTTGCGGTCAACCGTTCGCTGACCGAATCCTGCACACTGGAGCTGAACCTTGCGGGGTACGAGGGTTATCGCCCGATTCAGCACCGGATCCTGACCGGGGACGATCTGAAGGCGGTGAATACGAAGGATGCGCCCGATACCGTGAAGCCCTGCGAAGCGGATGTGGAAGGGGAGATCGTTCTTCCGGCGAAGTCCTGGAATATGATCCGTTTTGCGCATTGTTAAAAAATAGATTAGTGCAGATTGCTGAAAAATAATTTACAAACTGTGACTTATCTGCTAAAATCATAAACAAACAGACAGTTCCCGGCGCTTGTTCGGGAACGTCTTTTGTTGGAAAAAGTAAGGAAGGAGTCGGTACTGTGAGAAAAACTTTTCGCGGCGGCGTACATCCGAAGGAGCTGAAGGAGCTGAGCCGGGAGGCGGCGCTTCAGGCCTTTGATCCGCCGGAAGGAACCGAAATGGTATATGTGCTCGCGCAGCACATCGGAAAGCCCGCAAAGCCGCTGGTCAAGAAGAATGATGATGTTCTGGTCGGGCAGTGCATCGCGGAGGCGGACGGCTTTGTGTCCGCAAATATCATTTCGTCCTGCTCCGGCAAAGTGAAGGCGGTGGAAAAGCGCCGGACGATCGTGGGCAGCATGCTCGAGTGTATTGTCGTCGAAAACGACGGTTTGTACAATAAGGCGGAGGGTGTCGGCGAGAAGCAGGACATTTCCGGCCTGACAAATGAGGAGATCATCAGCTGCGTGCGGCGCGCGGGCATCGTGGGTCTCGGAGGCGCAGGCTTCCCGACCTCCGTCAAGCTTGCCCCGAAGAATCCGGACGCGATCAAATACGTTATCGCAAACGGCGCGGAGTGTGAGCCTTATCTGACCTGCAACGACCGCCTGATGCGGGAGTGCGCGGAAGAAATCGCCGAAGGTCTGGAGCTGACGCTCCGGCTGTTCCCGAACGCAGAGGGCATTGTGGCGATCGAGAAAAATAAGCCCGAAGCCATTGCGGCCATGGAAAAGGCCTGTGCCGGAAAAGAGAAGATTTCCGTGCGCGCGCTTCCCGTGAAGTACCCGCAGGGCGGTGAGAGAAGTCTGATCACGGTCATCGCGGGCGTTGACTTCCCGACATCAAAGCTTCCAGCGGACGTCGGCTGCATCGTGGACAACGTCGGCACGCTGTATGCAATCCGTCAGGCGGTCATGTTCAATGAGCCGCTGTACACGCATGTGATGACGGTCAGCGGAGACGCGGTGAAGGAGCCGAAGAACCTGATTGTCCGCGACGGCACGAGCTTCCATGACATCATGGAACTCTGCGGCGGCCTGAAGGAAGGGAAAGAGCTGCAGAAGGCAATCTGCGGCGGCCCGATGATGGGACTCACGCTTTCCTCTCTGGACATTCCGATTCACAAGACCACGAACGGCCTCCTGCTGTTCTCTCAGGACGAGGTGGAGAAATCCTTCGCCCAGATGACAGCCTGCCTGCACTGCGGCAGATGCACGACGGTCTGCCCGCAGGGCCTGAATCCCGGCATGATGGCGGAGACCGCGGAAAAAGGAGACTACGAGCGCTACGAGAAGAAGCTGTACGGCCTTGAATGTGTCGCCTGCGGCTCCTGTTCCTATATCTGTCCCGCCAAGCGTCCGCTGACGCAGACCTTCAAGCAGTTTAAGGCGGAGATTATGGCAAAGAAACGCGCAGCAGCAGCGGCAGGAGGTTCGAAATGAGTAAAATACTGAATCTTTCTTCCGGTCCGCACACGAGGGACCGCTGGACGACGCGTTTCATCATGCTCATGGTCTGTGCGGCGCTGCTGCCGACCGCAGTGATCGGCGTTGTCGTGAACGGCCTGCATTCTCTGTGGATCATCCTTCTTTCGATGGGCACAGCCGTGCTTTCGGAGTTTGTATTTGACAAGATCTGCAAGAAGCCGGATACCTGGAAAGACGGCTCCGCGCTGGTTACGGGCCTCCTTCTTGCACTTTCCCTGTCGCCGAGCACACCGCTCTATGCACCGGTGATCGGCGCGATGTTTGCGATCTTCATCGCAAAATGCGCCTTCGGCGGACTTGGAAAGAACTTCATCAACCCGGCGCTTGCAGGACGCTGTTTCCTGCTGATCAGCTTCGGCCGTTCGATGACGGTCTATGAGCTGGACGGCGTCGCATCGGCAACCCCGGTGCAGCTTCTTCGCGACGGCTATGCTGTGGATATCTCGAAGATGTTCATCGGTACAGCCGGCGGCGTTATCGGTGCTTCGGTCCTGGCACTTGCGCTCGGCGGCCTGCTTCTGTGGGCCCTGGACATTATCCACGGACAGATCTGGATCTCGGTTCTTGTCGGATTTACCGTATTTATGGGACTTTTCGGCGGACACGGTTTTGATCCGCAGTTCCTGCTTGCACACCTGTGCGGCGGCGGTGTTGTCATGGGCGCGTTCTTCATGGCAACTGATTACACGACCTCTCCGGTCAGCCGGCTCGGGCAGACGGTTTACGGCGTGCTGATCGGCGTCTTGGGAGCACTGTTCAGAATCTTCGGCAGCGCGGCGGATTCCTTCAGTTATTCGATCATCATCGCGAACCTGTTCACGCCGCTGATTGAAACCTATGTCATTCCCAAGCCCTTTGCCTATCGAAGGGCTGCGATCGCCGCGCAGAACGGCGAACCGAAGCTTCCGTTCTACAAGAAGATTCCGAAGCCGGTCATTGTGCTGACTGTGATCACGCTGTTTGCGGGTCTTGCGCTCGGCGGCATCTATACGCTCACGAAGGACCGGATCGCAGAGCAGAAGCGGCAGGAGAGCCTGGCCTCCTACATGGCGGTTATGCCGGATGCATCGGAGGTTGTGACGGACGATGGGCTGGATGCGATCGTCCAGGAAACGGCTTCAGAGCCCTATGGCACAGACCTTGGAAGAACCTATCTGAATGAAGTCGTCATCGGAAAAGACGCTTCCGGCAAGACCGTCGGCTACGGCATCAGCGCCCGTTCGGCGGAAGGCTACGACGGCGATGTGGTGCTGTCGATCGGCCTGGATACGGAGGGCGCAATCACCGGTATTGCCTATACCGAGCTCCATGAGACCCCCGGCATGGGCATGCAGTGCGACGAGCCCGGCTTCAAGGATCAGTTCCTCGGAAAGGCAGCGGAAAAGCTGATTCTTCTGAAGGACGGCGGCGCGTCGTCTCCGGACGAAATCGACGGTGTTTCCGGATGTACCTACAGTTCCAAAGCATCAGTGAACGCAGTGAATGCGGCGCTGGAGTTTTATCATACGGTTCTGAAAGGAGGCAGCTACGGTGAATAAATATGTAGAACGCCTGTATAACGGCATCATCAAGGAAAATCCGACGCTGATTCTTCTTCTGGGCATGTGTCCGACGCTTGCGGTCTCCACCCGGGCGATGAACGGTATCGGCATGGGCCTTTCGACGACGGCCGTACTGATTCTGAGTAATGTTGTGATTTCCCTTCTTCGGAAGGTGATCCCGGACTCGGTCCGTCTTCCCGCATATATCGTCATTGTCGCTTCTCTTGTAACAGTGACGGAGCTCGTGATTGAAGCCTTCCTTCCGGGACTCTATAAGTCTCTGGGCATCTATATTCCGCTGATCGTCGTGAACTGCATTATTCTCGGCCGTGCAGAAGCCTATGCCAATAAGCACAGTGTCGGCCTCTCGCTTTTCGACGGCCTCGGCATGGGCATCGGCTTCACGATCGCTCTGACGCTCGCGGGCCTTGTCAGAGAGCTCCTCGGAAACGGCAGCGTTTTCGGCTTCCAGGTCCTTCCGGATGCGATCGAGCCGATGGCGATTTTCGTACAGCCTCCGGGAGCATTCCTCGTGATCGCGCTTTTCATCGCCATCATGAATGCAATCGGCATAAAGACCAGACAGCGTCAGCTTGTCGAGTCCAACGGCTGTGACATGGGCTGCGCGGGCTGTGCGATGGCAGCATCCTGTGAGAAAGCAAAAGGAGGAGAAGAGAAATGAAGAACCTGATCCTTCTGATTGTCGGCGGTGCGCTGATCAATAACGTCGTCCTGAACCAGTTCCTGGGTATCTGTTCGTTCCTTGGCGTCTCGCGGGAGATCAAGGCTTCGGCATCCCTGGGCGGCGCGGTCATTTTCGTTATCACGATTGCCTCCGCTGTTGCGAGCCTTCTGTACACCTACGTCCTTGCGCCCTTCGGCCTGGACTACATGAAGACGATCGTTTTCATCCTGATCATAGCGGCGCTGGTACAGATCGTCGAAATGTTCCTCAAGAAGAAATCGCCGGCCATTTACCAGTCGCTGGGCATTTTCCTGCCGCTGATTACGACGAACTGTGCGGTTCTCGGCGTCGCCCTGACGAATGTTCAGAATGAATACAATTTCATCGAATCCGTGCTTTCCGGCTTCGGTACCGCGCTCGGATTCACGCTCGCGATCGTGCTTCTTGCGAGCATCCGTACCCGCCTCAATGAGAAAGACATCCCGGCTCCCCTTCGCGGAGCGCCGATTGTCCTGATTGCCGCGGCGCTGATGTCGATCGCGTTTATGGGCTTCTCGGGCCTGTCATTCTAAGGGAGGTACGGGATGCAGATTATACTGATTACAACTCTTGTTATTACCCTCGTCGGCATTGTTGTCGGCGTAGGGCTTGTCGCCACCGGAAAGAAGTTCCATGTGGACGTCGACGAGCGTGAGGCTGCGGTCCGCGCTGTCCTTCCGGGCAATAACTGCGGCGCCTGCGGCTATGCGGGCTGTGACGCCATGGCAGCGGCCATCGCCAAAGGCGAAGCGCCGGTCAACGGCTGTCCTGTCGGCGGCGAGCCTGTCGCGAAGCAGATCGGCGAGATCATGGGCGTCGAGGCGGAAGCCGCCGAGCGCTATGTCGCCTTTGTCAAATGTAAAGGCTCCTGTGACGTTACCCGCAATCAGGGCAACTACATCGGCGTCAAGGACTGCCGCACGGCAGCGCTCTCCGGCATGAACATCACCGACTGTGATTACGGATGCCTCGGCTTCGGCTCCTGTGAAGCGGTCTGCCCGAATGACGCGATCAAGGTCGTCAACGGCGTCGCCTGTGTCAATGAAGCCAAGTGCGTGGCCTGCGGCCTCTGTGCCAAGGCCTGCCCGAAGGGTCTGATCGAGCTCGTTCCGGCGAAGAGCCGTGTGCGCGTCCAGTGCAGCAACAAGGAGCGCGGGCCCATCGTCAAGAAAAACTGCGAGGCCGGCTGTATCGGCTGCACACTCTGTACCCGCCAGTGCGAATTTGGCGCCATCACCGTGACCAATAACATCGCACACATCGATTACAGCAAGTGCACCCAGTGCGGCAAGTGCGCCGAGAAGTGCCCGGCGAAAGTCATCACCGGTCCCTCCGCCACCGCCTGAGCGCCCGGCCCCTTCGGCCGCCCGCAAAGTAACTTTATATTTACCCCAGCCCTTCCGATGCAATACCTCTCGGAAGGGCTTTTTTCACGGGGGAATGATCAAGTTTTTCTGCGGCTGGGGCTCCCGCGCACACGCTTCGTATAGACTTTCAGGGCCCTAC
>CAMOZF010000110.1 GCA_946630765.1 uncultured Lachnospiraceae bacterium
GCGTGTTGCCGAGTTGATCGGATGAGCTATATCACGATACTCCCCGTCGGCAGCTTTCCGGCTGGGCATCGCAATAAAAAGTCCCTTTTCGCCTTCAATCACCTTAATATCGTGAACAACAAATTCATCGTTGATGGTCACGGATACCACTGCGCGCATTTTGCCTTCCTTGTCGACCAGACGTACTCTGACATCGGTAATGTTCATAATACTTTCTTTCCTCCTTCGATGCTATATAATATAGCGTTTATTGCTTTCCTGGATAATCCGGATGTTTCCGGGGTCTCCGATGTAGCTGCTGTTGGCATAGATGGTATTATGACTTTCGACGATGCAGTTCTCTATGACAGTGTTGTCTCCGATATACACATCATTCAGGATGATGGAATTCCGGATCACACAGTTGCTACCGATAAATGACTTCTTAAAGATCACGGAGTCCTCAACCGTTCCGTTGATAATCGAGCCGGAGGCAACCAGGCTGTTACGGACCTGGGAACCGGGATTATACTTCGCGGGCGGGAAGTCGTTGACCTTTGTAAGGGTACGGTCGTCATCCTTGAAGAAGGCCTGACGTACATCGGGTTTCAGGAAATCCATATTCGTCTTGAAATAAGACGTAACGGACGAGATATTGCTCCAGTAAGCATCCAGATGGTACGAATAGATGCTCTTGAGGTTGCGGTAACGGATGATCACATCGCGCACGAAATCGTAGCGGTCTTCAGCGACACAGGACTCGATGAGCTCGATCAGAAGACGTCTTCTGATGATGTAAATGCCGCAGTTGACTTCTCTTGTGGCCTCGACCATCGGCTTTTCTTCAAAGCCGGTGACTCTGCCCTCTTCATTCGTGATGACCTGACCGAAACGGGAGCTGTCTTCCCAGTCCCGAAGGGAGGTCGTCACCATGGTGATGTCCGCGCGTTTCTGGATATGATAATCCAGCACCTTGTTGAAATTCAGTTTGTAGACACAGTCGCCGTTCGCGATCACGACGTAGGGCTCATGGCTCTCCTTCAGATAGTGAATATTCTGATAGATCGCGTCGATCGTGCCTCTGTACCAGTCGGTATTGACCGGTGTGATTGTCGGATGATAAACAAAAAGTCCGCCCTGTTTTCTGCCGAAATCCCACCATTTACTGGAGCTTAAGTGTTCATTCAGCGTCCGTGCGTTGTACTGGGTCAGTACAGCGACCTTCTGGACATGGGAATTGGCCATGTTGGTCAGGACAAAATCAATGGCACGGTAGGTGCCTGCCATCGGCATTGCAGGAACCGCACGCTTGTAGGTGAGTTCCTTCATCCGTTTACTGTTGCCGCCTGCTAAAATGATTCCGATCGCCTTCATTCCACTTCACCTGCCTTTATAATCGCATCGCCGGACTCCAGGCGTCCGTTCGGGTAATCCTCCAGGGTGGTTTCTCCGAGAAGGGCTGTATTCTTGCCGATCGAAACACCGTCAGGAACGATGGTCTTCTCACCGATGGTCACGAGATCCGAAGCGTACACCTTCTTGTTGTAGGTGCTCTCTCTGTACTCGCCGTCGCCAAGCACACAGTTTCTGCCGATCACGCAGTCCTCTGCGATGATCGCCTTCTCAACCTTCGTGCCGGCCTTGATCACGGTGTTGTCCATGATAATGGAGTTATTGACGACTGCGCCCTCTTCGATGATGACCTCGGATCCGATGACGGAATTCGTGACCGTTCCGTAGATCTCGCAGCCCTCACTGATAATGCAGCGGTCGACATGCGCATCCTTCGCGACGTACTGCGGCGCCATGGAAAGGCTGTTCGTGTAGATCTGCCAGTATTCCTCGTAAAGATTGAATACCGGAACCAGATCGATCAGCTCCATGTTGGCTTCCCAGTAAGAGCTGAGGGTGCCGACATCCTTCCAGTAGCTGTTGTATTCATAGCAGAATACCTGGTCGCCTCTTTCGTGGCAGAACGGAATGACGTGCTTGCCGAAATCGAGCGCCGGAACGTCCTTGTTGGCGATCAGCGCCTCGCGAAGCAGCTTCCAGTTGAAGATATAGATGCCCATCGAAGCGAGATTGGATCTCGGATGCTCGGGTTTCTCTTCAAACTCCAGGATCTTGCCGGTCTCGGGCTCGGTGATCAGCACGCCGAAGCGGCTCGCTTCCTCGATCGGAACCGGCATCGCGGCCATCGTAATATCCGCATGGCTCGCCTTGTGGAAATTCAGCATGAGCTCGTAATCCATCTTGTAGATGTGATCGCCGCCGAGAATCAGCACATATTCAGGATCGTAGCTGTCAATGTAGCCGATATTCTGGTAGATCGCATTGGCCGTGCCGGTGTACCAGTCGGTGTTGCTCTGCCGCTCATACGGAGAGAGAATCGTCACACCGCCGCGGTTGCGGTCCAGATCCCAGGCAATACCAATCCCGATATGGGTGTTCAGCCGGAGTGGCTGGTACTGTGTCATGACGCCGACGGTATCCACGCCGGAGTTGATGCAGTTGCTGAGCGGGAAATCGATAATCCGGTATTTCCCGCCGAAAGAGACTGCCGGCTTCGCCATATGCGCAGTCAGCACGCCCAGGCGACTTCCCTGGCCGCCGGCCAGGAGCATCGCGATCATTTCTTTTTTCATGCTCATCTCTATCACCTCTTAGGCTGTCTATAGTATGATGACTTATTATAACACGCAATTTTCGATTTGTGAATATAATTTCACTAAAAATTTTTTCGCATTTTCGGCGCTTTTTGTATGATACTTACAAAAAGCACTGTTTATTGCTATGGATTATGCCTAAAAGAGCCCCGGCGCAGGGTCCGGGGCTTCAGAAAATCACAATCTGCAGGGTTTCAAAGTCTCAGTTCTGCATCTTCACCTTGCTCGGTGAACATCTCCACATCGCGCGAAGCACCTTGTCGTCCGGCTCAAATACCAGAAGATGCGTGGCGCCGCCGTCACTGTAGGTGATGGTATAGGTCTTCGCGTCCGGTTCTCCGGAAGAGAAATCCTCATAGACCAGGCCCTTGTCTTCCCGGCGCTGCTTGTTTTTCTCCACGTTCGTCGGCTCCACCAGCTCGACCGACGACATGTCGACCGTCTTCTTCGTTTTCCGGATCTGCTGGCTGTAGATCGCGTCGATCGACAGCTCGCTCGTCACGAAGACATATTCATACTCCACCGTCAGATACCGGTAGGTGAACATGACGCCGACAATCAGGGCCGCCAGGGCGACGATGCCCCAGGAGTTCCGGATGGTGAAAAGGATTACAACAAGCGCCAGCACGCCGACAAGAAGAAAGTACGGAATCCTGTACCAGGGGTTCTTCCTTTTGATGAGCCATTCGGCATAAATATCATTATTCATCGTTCTTCCTTTCTGATCAGGAGCGCAGCACCACACCGAGTTTTACATTCAGACTGTCCAGAATCGTCTTTGTCAGCACATTCATCTGTTCTTCGGTGAACGCCTCGTCCCGCGGTGTAAATACCACATTGAAGGCCATGCTCTTTTTCTTCGGAGGAAGCGGAAGTCCCTCGTACACGTCGAAGAGCCGGACAGAGCTGACATAATCGCAGGCCGCGTAAATCGCGTCCTCGATCTGCTCGCAGGTGGTATCCTTATCAGTTACAAAGGCAAAGTCACGCTTCTCCAGATCGAATTTCGGAAGCGGACTGTACTTTTTCACACTATTATAATATTTCGAAAGTGCGGACATGTCAAGTTCCAAAATGTACGCCGCGGTCCGAAGATCCAGCTGATCCGCAATTTCGTAGCGGACTTTTCCCAGATATCCGATCTCTTCTCCGTCAAGAAGGATCGCCGCGCTCTGGAAGGGATGCAGATAAGGCTTCTCCGCGGGCACATAGCGGAAGGCGGTGAAGAAGGTCTCCGCAACCGTGTCGGCAAGGCCCTTCAGGCTGAAGAAATCCTCCTGATCGCCGAAGACGCCGATGCAGAGGGTATCCAGCTCTTCCGGATAGTCGACAAGCGGCAGGTCCTTCGGAATAAAGCGTTTTCCGCACTCGAAGAGTCTTCCCTCGATGGTGCCGCGCTTCTGGTTCCGCTGGATCGCGTACAGCATCTGCGGAACGAGCGTCGTCCGCATCAGGGAAAGGTCCTCGTTGATCGGGTTGATAAGCTGGATCGCATGGCGCTCCTTCGCATCCGCCGGAAGTCTCAGAAGGTCGAAATCCGCCGGTGAGAAGAAGGAATAGTGGATTGCTTCATAGGCGCCGGCCGCGGCGAGCGCGCGCTTCAGCTTCAGGATTGCCTGCTGGCGCATATTTCTTCCGCCGGAGGTGACGCGTGCCGTCGGCATGAAGGTGGACTGCACGTGATCGTAGCCGTACATGCGGATCACTTCCTCGGCGACATCCTGATAACCCTCCATATCCTCCCGGTAGGCCGGGATGTGGATCGTCAGCTGATCGCCAGAAAGCTCCGGCATGAAATCGAGCCGGTTCATGATATCGACAATCGCGTCGTTCGGCACCGTGATGCCCAGGACGCCGTTCACGCGCTTCACGCTGACGGTCAGGGCCTTGCGGTCGATCGAATTTCCGGTATTGACGTCGATATGCGTGCTCGACACGCGGCCGCACTCAAGCTCCTCCACGAGGTGAAGCGCACGCTTCATCGCCATGACGGTCGTGTATTCGTTGACGCCCTTACTGAATACCGCGCTGGAATCGGACTGCTGTCCGAGGGCGCGCGAGCTCTTTCTGACATTGTCTCTTGCGAACTTGGCCGCCTCAAAGGTCACGGCCTTTGTGGTGTCTCTGATCTCCGAATTCAGTCCGCCCATGATGCCCGCAAGCGCGACCGGACGCTCGCCGTCGCAGATCACGAGATTCTCGGGATTCAGCTTGAATTCCTTCTCGTCGAGCGTGACGATCGGCTCATCCTGCGCCGCTCTTCTCACGACAATTTCATTGCCCTGAAGGAATTCGTCGTCAAATGCGTGCATCGGCTGGCCGAGCTCGCGAAGCACATAGTTCGTGATATCGACCATATTGCTGATCGCGTTGATGCCGACCAGCGCGAGGCGGCGGCGCATCCAGGCGGGCGACTCCCTGATCGTCACATCCGACACATAATGCGCAATATATCTCGGGCAGAGCTCCGGCGCGAGAACGCGCACGGAGAAATCTTCCTTCTCGACACCGCTTTCCGTATAGGAAAGGTCCGGCTCATGAAGCGCTGTCCCAAGAACCGCCGCGACTTCTCTTGCGATGCCGAAAATGCTCATCGCGTCCGGACGGTTCGCGGTAATCGACACATCGTAAATCCAGTCGTCAAGACCGGTAATCGCCTTCACGTCGGCGCCCGGCTCCGCATCCTCCGGCAGCACGAGAAGGCCGTTGTAGCCCGCGCCCGGGTACAGGTCTTCATTAAGCCCCAGCTCCGTCCCGGAGCAGAGCATGCCGAAGGAATCATAGCCTCTGAGCTTTCCGGCCTTGATCTCCATCAGGCCTTCCACGGTCACGTGATCCTTGGCAGTCGCGTAAACCTGCGCGCCTACAAGTGCCAGCGGGTACTTGCCGCCCGCGTGCACATTATCCGCGCCGCAGCAGACCTGGAAGCTGCCGTGCGCGCCTGCATCAACGATGCACAGAGAAAGATGCGTGCCTTCGATCGGCGTGCATTCTCTGACAAGGCCGACCACGACGTCCGAGATGTCCTTTCCGACCTGATAGCGTTCCTCCACCTCGAAGCCGCAGGAGAAAAGCTTCTCCTCCAGGACTTCGGGAGAAACATTGATATCTACATATTCTTTTAACCAGCTAAGGGGTACTAACATTTTTGATCTCCTCTATTTTATTCCGAAAGGGATGGGATTCCTCGACTCCCGTTGGTCGCTCGGAATGACACGGTTGTCATCCCGATCAGCGTCCTCAGTCGTCAATCTGCGACAGCACGCGCAGATCCGACTCAAACAGCAGCTTGATATTGTTGTAGCCATACTTCAGCATCGCGATACGCTCCAGGCCGACGCCGAAGGCGAAGCCGCTGTACTCATTCGTATCAATGCCGCAGCCCTCAAGGACTTTGTTATTGACGACGCCCGCGCCGAGAATCTCGATCCAGCCCGTGCCCTTGCAGAGCGAGCAGCCGCAGCCGCCGCACTGGAAGCAGCTGACGTCCACCTCGACAGAGGGCTCGGTAAAGGGGAAGTAGGACGGACGAAGGCGCGTTGTCGTGCCGTCACCGAACATTTTCTTCACGATTTCATCGAGCATGCCCTTCAGATCGCCGAGCGTGATACCCTTATCGACGACCAGGCCTTCCATCTGCGTGAACATTGGCTAATGTGTCGCATCGTCATCGGAACGGAACACCTTGCCGGGAGAAATGACCTTGATCGGCGGCTTCTTCTCCTCC
>CAMOZF010000111.1 GCA_946630765.1 uncultured Lachnospiraceae bacterium
GCTGCTTCTGATACCATTTCACGGCATCGGGATTCGTAAAGTCGACGATCGCAAGGCCCGGCTGCCACATATCCCACTGGAAGACGGAGCCGTCCTTCCGCTTAATGAAATAGCCGTTTTCAGCGCCTTCTTTGAAGATGTCGCCTTCCTGGCCGACGTAGGAATTGATCCAGCAGCAGACCTTGATGCCCTTCTCGTGAATCTTCGCGATCAGGCCCGCCGGGTCCTCAAAGACCTTGCTGTCCCAGACAAAGTCGGTCCAGTGGAAATCGCGGAGCCAGCAGCAGTCAAAATGGAATACAGAAAGCGGAATGCCCCGGTCCAGCATGCCGTTCACAAAGCTCATGACGGTCTCGCTGTCATAGCTTGTCGTAAAGGAAGTCGACAGCCACAGGCCGAAGGTCCACTGCGCCGGAAGCGCCGGCTTTCCGGTGAGGTCGGTATAGCGGCGAAGCACATCCCGAAGGTCCGGTCCGTTGAAAATAAAGTAATCGAGGCTCTCTCCCGCCACGGCAAAGCCGACCTTTGACACCTGCTCGGTGCCGACTTCGAATTCAACCGTCTCCGGATGATTGACAAAGACACCGTAGCCCTTGCTGGAAAGGTAGAAGGGAATATTCTTATAGCTCTGCTCGGTGCAGGTGCCGCCGTCTTCGTTGCGGATCACGACCGACTGGCCGTTCTTGACAAAGGTACCGAAGCGCTCGCCGAGGCCGTAGATCTGCTCGTCTACGCCAAGCGACAGGCGCTCGGACATCCAGGAATGCCCCGGCTTGTCATACATGAAGCCGGTCCAGCCCTCCTTGATGAAGGCGAGGTCCCGCTGGGTGCTCTTCGTGATGACCTGACCGTCTCTTGAGTAGGTCATGCTGAACGGATCCTTCGTAATCGTAAGTGCAAGGGAACCGGAACGCACAACGATTGCTTCCTCGGTCTCTTCCGCGTCAATCGGCGCGTTCTCGTCGAGATTCAGCCCGAAGGACGGCCCTTTTTTGATACCGCCGATGTGGCGCACGGTCTGCACGCGGATGACTTCCGGCGCGGGGGTCGTCACGGTAATCGTCAGCACAATGCCGCCGAGCGTCGCGCCGTGTCCCGTAATATAAGCCTCCGGCGCGAGGAAACGCACCTGGTGTTCATCGATTTCAATCTGAAGCGCCTGCTTCGGCCAGAAGGCCTGAACGCCTTCCTTGGTCAGCCAACAGCCGTTTTCATACTGCATAGGATGCTCCTCCTTGAGGTGATAGTCTGATTGATACGATCATAGCACAATCAGGGCGATTTCACAAGCAGACATTTTTTACATCCGTGTCAGTCCGGGCTGCTCGGGATTTTTGCCGTTATCTCCAAGGCGGAAGTTCGGATCCTCCTTCATCTCCTTCCAGGCCTGTTGGCTTTGCTTTCTGAGCGCTGCAGGGTCAAAGCCCATGTCCTTCAGGACCTTGTCCACGTCTGCATCGACCTTCTGCTGATGCTCCATGTCCCTGACATAGGTATTCGTCACATCCCGCGCAAACTGCTCGCCGTCCCGGTCTCCGATCGACTGCAGCGTATTTTTGGCTCTTTCGGGATTGCCGTCGGCCTTCAGCCAGTTCATTACACTGTTTTTTTCCGCCTTCTGGATGTTAAGGGAGATCGCGGCCGGATCCAGTTCGTCCTCAAGCTTTTTCGGATCCAGTTTGCCGGTCTCATCCATCGCGTAGCCAAGAAGAACCATGTACTCCTTCGTCACACGGTCGGCGTTTTCGGTCAGCTCCTTCGTGCGTTTCTCATCCTTTTTCTCCATGGCAAAATCCAGCTGTTTCGCCATGGAAGATGCCTCCATCTGAAGCATCTGGAGCCGGTTTTTCACTTTTGTTGTCCCGCCTCCAAGAATCGCGTCCAGTCTGCGGTTCATTTCATCGTTTGAAATCTGCGGCGCGTTCGGGTCGGATTTCTGTCTGAGATCTCTTTCTTTTTTTGGCATAATGATGTCCTTTCTGAAATATGATGATGTCAAGGTCAAAAGCCGTTCCGACACGCACGCTTGCATGCTGGTTACAGGCGCATAGAAATCTGTGATTTCGTCCTGCGCCGTATCGAGCGAAGCGGGTGGAGGAGGAAAAGGCTCTTTGACCGTTCTGCATGGAGCACGTAGTGGAGATTTATCTCCACGATAGTGCGAAATGAAGGCGCCAAGTGGGAGTGCGCAGCACGGAACTTGGCGTGACAACCCTTTTGACCTTACCATCATATGATGATAAGGTCAAAGGTCTGCCTGCCGGATACCGAGTTCTCCGGGTTCCAGGCCTTCTTTTTTCATCAGTTTATCGGCTTCGGCTGCCGCGTTCTTTTTCGCATAAGCTGAAGTCTTCGGCGCGTTCTTTTCGGCGCCGTCATTTCCTGGATCGTTTTTTTCGGCATGCTTCTCTCCTCATCAGCTCATCAGTTCAGGTTCAGCGGTCCGGCTTCGGTGCTTTCCTTTCTAAGCTTCGCGGGATCAAAGCCCGCTTCCTTCAGCCACTCGTCCGCCTTGGCGCTGATCTTCCTGTCGTAGGCCCTGGTGCCCTCCGGGGCAACCCATTCCGCCCGTTTCACGCCGTACTCGCTAAGATCGACATAATCATCATCCATCGGCCCGACATTCCGGACTTCGTTCGTCCGCTTCACAATCTGATCCGCGTACTGCCGCATCCCGGGCACATGGTCGTCGACGACCGAAAGCACGTCGAGGCTGTTGTCAAAGCGCGCCTGGCTCGAGCTGTAGAAGCGCTTGCTCTTCTTGCCCTTGGTGTAGGTCTGCAGGTTTCCGAGGAGTTTTCCGTTCTCCAGTATCAGCTTCTCGCCGATCTTCGGATCCTTCGGATCAAGCTTCGCGATGGCATCGACGCTTTTCTTCATCGCCTGATACTTCGCGGACTGGCCTTCGGCGGGCACCATCGCCTCGGAGAGCGCCTTCATCTTTCGGATGTACTCCGCCTGCTCCTCCTTCGGGACGCCGAATGTTTTCGTCAGCACCTTCTGCTGGGCGGCCAAGGCCTTTTCCTTCGTCAAGAGCGCAGTGGAAACCTCATAGTCTGACATCTTCCGGAATCCGTCGCGCGTCAGGTACTCCTTCGCGATGTTCTTCACCAGCTTTTCATCGATGGCGCCGTTCTTCGCGGACTGGACGGCATTCGCGGCCATAACAAGCGCGAGATGCTCGCGGCGTTTTCCGGGCGGATCGAGAATCGCCCGCGCGCCGATATGCTGCGCAATGAATTTGTCGTATGCGGATGCATCTTTATCAAGATCTTTCCCGTACGCTTTCTTAAGCGCACGGTCGCTCTCCAGCTTAAAGGGCTTCCGCTGGTCGACCTCTTTTCCGAAATAGCCGTAAGTGTCATTCAGGTTATTCAGGCGGCGTTCGCGAAGGATCTCGTTCCCGGTCGTTTTTACCCAGTCGCGGATCGGCTTCGGCGGCTTATAATCCTTGACGGTGATCGCATTCATCCCCTGGTCGAAGAGCTTTTTCTCATTTTCGCTGAGCCCCTCGCGCACGGAATCGGAGCCGAATTTCATCTGACCGCGGATCGCATCGGAAATATACCGTTCCTTTGCTTTTTCATAGACCTCCGCGTCCGTGATTTCCCGGACCTGATAGCCCGGATTCTGCTGCTTTCTCTTCTGTTCGTCCGCTTCCAGCCGTTTCTTATAGAACTCGAAAACACTGGTTTTCCGGCTGCACTTCAAGCCTTCCGCTGCCGCATTCTGAAACAGGAAGTCCTGTTCCGCGGGTTCGACGAAGTTCGAATCCAGGAATTTTCCCATCGTCATCTTCTTGATCGAAGCGACGTCCGGGATCGGCGATTCCTTCATGATTTCAGGCGGGAAATCGCCGTTATCCATCACAAACTTGTTCTCGAGATCCTTGTAGGAAGTGCTGAGCTTCAGCGTCCGGCTGTGAATATCCTTCATATGCAGATAGAACGCCTTATCTTCCCGGTTCTGTGCGTCTTCGGGAAGCGAAAGCAGCTTCGCTTCATAGTCCCTGCCGCAGTCAAGCGCGATTTTGGCTTTCAGAATTCCCAGGAGTTTAAAGCTTTTCAGACGCTCTGCAAGCGTTCCTGCGGGAAGTACCTTTTCCTTTAGCTCCTCCTCAAGGACATCCGTCGCTTCAGACAGTTTTTTTCTCGAGTCCCTGTCTGCCGGCATCTGAAGGCTTCCCTTTTCATCATCCGTGAGGTGACCGTTCAGAACAGTCTCATTATGCTCCTCCAGCTCTCTCTGATATTCCTCGTCGCTTTTGTAGTCTTCCCGCTTCGGCGGCGCAGAAGGGTCTTTCATCATCTCTTCTGCTGTTAATACCGTGCTGTACAGAGAATAGGTATTCAGATAGTACCAGAGCTTGTCAAGATCCGTTTTCTGCGCGTTCATTCCCGCAAGGACTTCTTCGTTCAGTTCTTCCTGTGTGGTCTGCGTTAAGGGTTTTTTCGGCATGTTGTCTCCTTCAGTTCTATATATTTTTTCTTCGGTTGATGAACTTATCCGTTGGCTTTGGCCTTTTCGCAGGACAGTATAGGCCCTCATGTCCAACAGATGTCCAACAAGGGGGGAGATTTGCGCTTTTCTCTCTTCTTCCGGATCATCGTATTCTTTATCCAGATCCGTACTGTCCGGTTCCTTCAGCTTTTTTTCGCATCCGCGATCGATTTTTCCAGTGCCGTCACATTTAAAAAGTACCAGAATTTATCGAAATCGCTGGTCTGCTTTTCAAAATGGCTGTCGGCTTCCTGCTGCAATTCGTCGAGCGTCTTGTTTTTAAGATCAAATATGCCGGGCATCTGATGGTTCCTCCACGCTGTTGTAAATTGTATTTTCTATAGCATAGTCCCCGGCGTCCAACAAATGTCCAGCAAAAACAGGTAAAATATAAAAATTTTTTTCAAAAATATTTCACACGGAAAGCCGGAAAATGACCGCTGATGCCTTACAGCGCGTCTTTCGGGCAGTTTTTGACGCATTCCATACAGAGGATGCACTCCGTCCCGTTTTTCCGTTTCCTGCTGTTGTCCGTCACATCGACGTCCATCGGACACACGCGCTTGCACTTTCCGCAGGAAACACATTTGTCCTTGTCGCATTTGATGCGGAAAAGCGCAAAATAGCTCATCGGCTTCAGAAAAACTGTAATCGGGCAGATGTACTTGCAGAAGGCGCGGTTGTCCCTGAAGGCAAAGGCCAGAATGATGCCGACCGCATAATAAAGGACGTTCCCCACGATAAATGCCCAGAACATGATCCGCTCGATGTTCCCGACCTTCGCAAGAAACAGTGCCGCGACAAAGATCAGGGAAAGTGCAAAGGTGATATACCGGATCCAGCCGATCTTCTTTCTAGGGCCTTTCGGCACCTTATAAGGCAGGAAGTCCAGCACCATCGCCGTCCAGCAGGCATAGCCGCACCAGCCTCTTCCGAACAGCAGCGGTCCGAAGATTTTCGCAACGGCATAGTGGATCGTCGCGGCTTCAAATACCCCTGTGAACAGATAGTACCAGAAGCCCTCGATCTGCATGTTTTCATTGCTGATCAGCCCGAGATATACCAGCATGTACAGTCCGACCAGAAGCTGCACCACCCGACGGGCATGCTTGTACTTCCCGATATACAGAAACATGCCCAGCGATATGGAGAGTCCGATATAGCTGAAGTTGAACAGATAAAACAGATTATCCTTCGTGAGCCACAGGGTCACTGCCACAGTTTCAAATACCGTAAGCATCAGAAGCGGCATCAGGTATTTCTTCATGACCTGCCTGTCCCTTCACTTACTCAGTGATCGCAAAGCAGCGCACCGGTAGGCCCGTTGCGCCTTCAAATCTCGGCCACAGGGCTACAAGAATTGCGCCGGCCGGCGCCACCTGATCGAGGTTCTGAAGCACCTCCACCTGCAGCTTGCCCTTCGCAAGCACATAGCGCTCGCAGGCCAGGTCCTCCGCCGCTGCCGCCTCCTTCGAGGCGTCGGTATCGAGCGTTTCATGGCCGTTTGCCGCTGCATTTCTGGTCTCGTAAATGTATTTCAGCGCGGGAAGCGGCCAGCCCGGGAAATTCTCGGAGCCGTCCTCCGCAATGCCGGAGAGCGCATCCATGTCCGGCCAGTTTTTCGACCAGTCCGTCCGAAGCGCGACAAAAGCGCCGTCCGGGATCGGTCCGTACTTCTCTTCCCAGGCGATAATGTCCTCCGGCTGCACGGAATAATGCACATTCTCCCTGACCTTATCCGTGATATCAATCACGCAGAGCGGGAACACCGCGTCCTTCACACCGTAGCTTTCGGAAAGCGGCGCGTTTTTGATGAAATGTCCCGGAAAATCAATGT
>CAMOZF010000112.1 GCA_946630765.1 uncultured Lachnospiraceae bacterium
TTGCGGAGCTCGGAAAGCTTCAGCCGGTCGCCCTCCTGAAGCGTCAGGAGCCCCTTGTCTTTCTTGGGCTTTTCCTCGTCCGAATCGTAGGCAAGAAGGAAGCCCTGGAAGGCAATGTGCGTCGAAACCGCGGTGAAAATCTCGCCGCTGCACTCAAAGCGGCCGCTCTGAGACTCATAGACCGCAGCCTTCATCCGGCTCGCGACGAAGCGGCGGTAGATCAGATTGTACAGGCGGTAAAGATCGCGCTGCAGGTCGGAGCGCACAAGCTCCGGGGTCAGCGTCATATCCGTCGGACGGATCGCTTCATGCGCGTCCTGGGAAAGGTCCGAATTCTTAACCGCACCGGCGCCGACATATTCGCTGCCGTAGTTTTCCCGGACATAGGCCTTGCAGGCAGCGTCCGCTTCCGCCGCGATCCGCGTCGAATCGGTACGAAGGTAGGTGATCAGACCGACCGTGCCGCGGCCGGGGATCTTGACGCCCTCATACAGCTGCTGCGCGAGGCGCATCGTCTTCTGCGTGGAGAAATTCAGCTTGTTGGAAGCATCCTGCTGAAGCGTCGAGGTCGTAAAGGGATAGGGCGCGGCCTTTCTTCTGGTCTGGTCCTTCTTCTCGATCAGCGTAAAGACGCCGTCCCGGACCTTGTCTTCAATGCTTCTGGCCTCCTCTTCCGAGGAAACCGTCCGCTTCCTGTCGCCGTTTCCATAGTAGTCGGTCGAAAGACGGACATTTCCGGATTCTTCGGCAAGATCCGCCTCGATCGTCCAGTATTCCTGCGGAATAAAGGCGTTGATCTCCGCCTCCCGGTCACAGACGAGCCGAAGCACCGCGCTCTGCACGCGGCCTGCGGAGAGCTTGCCCTTGACCTTTTTCCAGAGGATCGGCGAGAGCTCGTAGCCGACGACACGATCCATGACCCGGCGCGCCTGCTGGGCATTCACGAGGTTTTCATTCAGAGACGTCGGATTCTTGATCGCTTCCTTGACCGCGTTTTTCGTGATCTCGTTGAAGGTGATCCGGTAGACCGGCTTGCCGGTTTCCCGAAGCTTCAGGCCCTGCAGAAGGTGCCAGGAGATCGCCTCTCCCTCACGGTCCGGGTCGGTCGCGAGATAAATCCGGTCGGCTTTTTTTACGGCCTTTTTCAGCTCGGCCATCACGTCGCCCTTGCCGCGGATCGTGATGTATTCCGGCTCAAAATCGTGTTCGACATCGACGCCGAGCCGGCTTTTCGGAAGATCCCGGATATGTCCGGCAGAGGCCACGACGTCGTAGCCGCTTCCGAGGAATTTCTTAATTGTGTGCACCTTGGCAGGCGACTCCACGATAATCAGTTTATTCGCCATCCTCTGCTCCTTCCTGCGGTCTTCCGGCCTTCAGTGTTCTGATATAGCGAAGGGTGTACATCGTAAACGAGTAAAGCATCATGGCGCAGCAGACGCCGATCGAGATCCAGGAGATCACATCCGGCAGCCGCGGCGGCCACAGAAGATGCAGGCCGATCATGATGAAAAGAAGCACCGTCGTGAGCTTTCCGTGCCACACGGCCCCCTTGACAACGCCGGTCTTTTTGGCGGTCACGAGTCCCAGTATGCCGCTCGTGATTTCCTTGACGACGATAATAATCGCCGGAATCCACATCTGCTTGTATTTAAAAAGGAGACAGACCATAAAGCCGATCTGGGTGAGCTTGTCCCCCACGGGGTCCAGTGCTTTTCCGACCCTGGAAACCGTGTGCGTTTTTCTGGCAATCGGTCCGTCGATCACATCCGACAGACAGGAGATGACGCCGATCACGGCGGTCCAGAGAATGCTGTCCTTCACTATATAGGTGTACATAAATACCGGAACGAGAAGGATCCTGAAAAGTGACAGAAGATTCGGTATTGTAATGATTTTGTTCGTGGTTTCGTTTTCCATAACTGCCTTCTTAAAAAGCTTTACGCTTCGTATTTCAGCCCGTCACACGCTGTCTCACAATTTCATATGCCAGAACGCCCGCTGCAACAGAGGCATTCAGGGAGTCAATATTGCCCTTCATGGGGATCGAGGCGATCATATCGCACTTCTCCCGGACAAGCCGCGGAACCCCAGAGCCCTCGGCGCCGATCACAAGGCCGATCGGACCGCGCAGATTCAGATCGTACATTCGCTGCCCGTCCATATCGGCGCAGACAAACCAGAGGCCCTGCGCCTTCAGATCGTCAATCACTGCGGCGATATTCGTCACTCTGGCGACCCTGGTGTAATTCACGGCGCCGGCCGAGGTCCGCTCCACGGTCGCATTCAGCGAGGCCGCGCGGTTTTTCGGAATGATCACCCCGTGCGCGCCGCACAGGTTCGCCGTCCGGATGATCGCCCCGAGGTTATGCGGATCCTCAATTCCCGCAAGGATAAAGAGGAATGGATCCTCTTCCCGGGCCTTCGCCTCCTTAAGAAGATCCTCCACCTCATAGTAGCTGTAGCCGGAAATCTCCGCGACAACGCCCTGGTGCTTTCCGTTCGGACTCAGCTTCTGAAGCCGCTCCTTTGGCACGGTCTGCACCCGGATGCCGGCCTTTTTCGCCTCCTTCAGGATGCTGCCGAGAACACCGTCCGACAGCCCCTCCTGCAGGACCAGCCGGTCCACGCGCTGTCCGGAACGGAGCGCTTCAAGCACCGCATTCCGGCCCTCAATGATCAGATTTTCACTCTCAGTTTTCAAGATATTTCTCCGCTGTTTCAGATCTCTTCGGACTCGAAGCCGACCCGCACAAGCTCCACCGCCCGCGCATACTGCCCGGAGAGATAGAGATAGCCGATCAAAGCCTCCAGCCCCGTCGCCTCATGATATTCCAGAATCGAGGCGTTTTTCGCCTTGGTGTAGACGGAAGCATTCCTCCCGCGGCGGTAAACCGCCTCCTCTTCCTCCGTAAGAAGAGGAAGCAGAAGCTTCATGATCCGCGCCTGCGTCCGCGCATTCGCGCGCGCCGAACAGTCTCTGTGCAGCTTCTGCACCTGCCGGTTACCCCGGTGCAGCATCTCTGTCCGGTTGACCAGCTCATAGATATTGTCGCCGATATAGGCCAGCGCGAGGGGCGAATACTGGGAAGGATCAATTTCCGGAAGCTCAAACTGACCGCTGATCTCGGCGATCAGGTCCTCCTGCTGTTTTTCTGTCAGGCCTTCTCCCATGTCGTTCCTTCTCTGGTATCCTTCAGAACAATTCCCTTTTCAAGAAGCTCCGCGCGGATCCGGTCCGCCTCGGCAAAGTTCTTTTCCTTCTTCGCCGCCTTCCGTAATGCGATCTGCTCCTCGATATAAGCACTCAGTTCCTCGTCTTCTTCGCCGCCTGCCTTTTCCGCGCGCTCGCGGAAAAGATCAAGAGACAGCACGCGGTCAAAGCTTTCGATCAGGGCTTTCTTCGTCGCGGCATCGGTATCTGCCTTCAGAACGTCGTAAAGCACGGTCAGCGCCATCGAGGTATTCGTGTCGTTTCCGATCGCCTCCTTGAAGCGGGCATTGTATTCGTCAAATACTTCCTGATCCACCTGGTCCTGGCCTTCGGCGTCCTTACTGATCTGGATGCAGCGCTTCAAAAGCTTCGAGAAGGCCGAGGACGCATTCTGGAGCGCCTCAAAGGAAAACTCGAGCGGCTTTCTGTAGTGTGACTGCAGGCAGAAGAAACGGTAGACCAGCGGATCAAAGCCCTGCTCTTCGAGCACCGAAACGGTCAGGATATTGCCCTTGGACTTACTCATCTTGCCCTCGCGGTCATTCAGATGATGTACGTGGAACCAGTAATTGCACCATTTGTGGCCGAGGTAGGCTTCCGACTGCGCGATCTCGTTCTCGTGATGCGGGAAGATGTTGTCGACGCCGCCGCAGTGGATGTCCATGTATTCGCCGAGATGCTTGAGACCGATGCAGGAGCATTCGATGTGCCAGCCCGGATAGCCGACCCCGAAGGGGCTGTCCCATTTCAGCGCCTGATCCTCGAACTTGGACTTCGTGAACCACAGGACGAAGTCATTGCGGTTCCGCTTATTGGTATCCTCTTCCACATCGTCGCGCACGCCGACCCGCAGCTCCTCTTCGCTCTGATTTCCGAGCACATAGTAGTTTTCCAGCTTCGAGGTGTCAAAATACACATTTTCGCCGGCCTTGTAGGCATAGCCCTTCTCCAGAAGCACCTCGATCATGTGGATAAACTCAGGAATGCACTGCGTCGCAGGCTCCACGACGTCGGGCATCTTGATATTGAGCTTGTCCATGTCTGAGAAGAATGCCTTCGTATAGAAGTCCGCGATCTGAAGGACCGTCTTGTGCTCTCTTTTCGCGCCGGCGACCATCTTATCCTCGCCCGTGTCGGCGTCCGAGGACAGGTGTCCGACGTCTGTGATATTCATGACGCGCTTCACATCATAGCCGAGATACCGGAGCGTCTTCTCCAGAATATCCTCACAGATATAGCTTCTGAGATTTCCGATATGCGCAAAATGGTACACGGTCGGGCCGCAGGTATACATTGCAACCTTTCCCGGAATATGGGTTCTGAACGGCTCCACACGTCTCGTCAGCGTATTGTACAGTTTCATCGGATCCTTCTCCTTTTCTAAATATTCATCAATCCGACCAGATCTGTGCCGGATGCTTCTCTGCTTCTTCCTTTTTCTTCAGTTCATCCAGACGTTCACGCAGCTCGTCCATCTCGTTCTGGACCGGGTCCGGAAGATCGGTCTGGTTCAGATCCTCGTACGGAATGCGGACATTGTTCATCTTCACGACATGGCCTGGCACGCCGACAACTGTGGAATTCGGCGGGACGGGCTTCAGGACAACCGAGCCCGCGCCGATCTTACTGTTCTCGCCGATCGTAAAGGATCCGAGGACCTTCGCGCCGGCGGAAATCATCACATTGTCGCCGATCGTCGGATGACGCTTTCCCTTTTCCTTGCCGGTACCGCCGAGGGTCACGCCCTGATACAGCGTTACATTTTTCCCGATGATCGTCGTCTCTCCGATCACGACGCCGTGGCCGTGGTCGACGAAAAAGCCTTCCCCGATCGTCGCGCCGGGATGAATCTCAATCCCGGTCTTATGCGCCGCGCGCTGCGAAATGCGCCGGGCGCGCAGATATTTGCCGCGAAGATACAGCTTGTGCGACCGCCGGTAGGCAAGCATGGCCCGGAAGCTCGGGTAGAGGAAAACCTCCCACTTGCTTTTCATCGCCGGGTCACGGTCCGCGATGAGCTGCATCTGCTCTTTGATAAACTTGATCAGATTCATAATTGATCCTAACTGATTGTCCTGACTTTTCAATCCTCAAGGAGCAGGCAGACCGCCTGTGCGGAAATTCCTTCGCTCCTCCCCGTAAATCCGAGATGCTCTTCTGTCGTCGCCTTGACGCTCACCCGGGAAATCGGGATTTCAAGCGCCGCTGCGATATTTTTCACCATCGCATCATGATAAGGCGCCATTTTGGGCGCCTGCGCGATGATCGTGGAATCGATGTTCGAGATCCGGTACCCGGCATCCCGCACACGCTCCCCGACAATCCGAAGAAGCACGAGGCTGTCCGCGCCCTCATAGGCGGGATCACTGTCCGGGAACAGCTTCCCGATATCCCCGAGCGCCGCTGCCCCGAGAAGCGCATCCGAAATCGCGTGCAGCAGAACATCCGCATCCGAATGACCGAGAAGCCCCCGGTCCCAAGGGATTTCGACGCCGCCGATGATAAGCTTCCTGCCCTCCGTGATCCGATGCACGTCATAGCCGGTTCCGATCCTCACACTGTCCTCCTTCAGATACCTTTCGCATCATAAACGTATATTCTAACAGAAATCCTCCGCTTCTTCAAGTATTTCCGGAAGATTCCATAATCGCAGCCTTCTTTTTCAGCGGAATCTGCGAGAGAAGCACCGCGCTGAGCATCAGAAGACAGCCCAGATAATCCCTTCCCGTCAGCCGTTCCTGAAGGATCAGTGCACCCGCCGCATTGCCTTTCTGCATCACAAATGCCGTACCCCAAATCAGTGCTGCAAGAAGCGGAAGCAGAGTCTGTCGGATCTGTCTGGGCATGGGTTCTCCTGTCGTTAAAGCCGCCTTCCGGCGGTTTTTGCCGTATGTTTCGAATATTTCTATTATGAACGCTTATGCGCCGTAAAAGCACGGTTTCCGGCGTTTCTTCAGTGTTGTTTTTTCTTCTCTTCCCGCCGGTCCAGGATTCTGAACA
>CAMOZF010000113.1 GCA_946630765.1 uncultured Lachnospiraceae bacterium
TGTCTGCTTTTCTGTTTCGCAGTGCCGATCATTGCCAGCATCATCTATTTTATACTGCTGTTTTTCGGCCTTCCGGAGACCTGGATGCTTCTCGTGCTCCCGGCGATTTCGGCGCTTGCGTATGTGCTTCTTCGGAAGCTCCTGATTCCGGCGGTCACAATCGTCAATGCCTGTATCACAGCGGTTTTCGGCGTATTTTTCACGCTCTCCATGCTGCTGACGGGCGGAAGTGTGACAAGCATTACGTCGGGCGTCGTCAATCTGTTTTCGTTCCCGCTGTACCCGGGGCTGGTTCTTCTGAATTTCATGGATCAGGCTGTGCTGATCATGGCGGCGGCCTTTGCGAATGAACTTCTGATGACCTGGGTATCGCTGCTTCTTCAGAAGCGGTATCGGACCTTCCGCTCCGGACTGATGTGGGTGACGGCCATCGGTACGGTGGTGCTTCTTCTTTTTACTGTGCTGGATACGAGGCTTTATCTGAACCGGCCGGAGAAGCGCTACAGCGGCCATGGCTTTTCCTACATGAACGGCTGGTCGAGCACGGATTTTTCGGACTATATGGTGTACAGCGAACCCGGAAAGCTTGCGAAGCTTGACCATCCCTCGTCATTTGTGATCGAGGAGCAGGAAGAAATGCCGGTCATGGACGGCGCGGAGGCCTGCTTCCCGCTGTATTCGGCGATCGCAAAGGCGGTTTACAAGGATATTGACAAGATTGAACTGCAGTACCAGAAGTTCCATCCGCAAACCGGTTCCCAGAAGAACGGCAAGGTGGTGAGCTTTACAAATACGATCATGGGCTTTGAACGTCTGATTATGTCGGACACGAAAAACTACGGAAAGGCGGATCTTTTCTTCGGCGCACGGCCGAGTCAGTCGCAGCTGGAGGACGCGAAGGCCAGCGACGTTGAACTGCAGATCACACCGATCGGAAAAGAGGCCTTTGTCTTTTTCGTCGAGCCGGATAACCCGGTGTCGGATCTCAGTTCCGAAGATATCCGGAAGATCTACAGCGGAGAGATTACAAACTGGTCAGAGCTTGGCGGGAAAAACCAGAAGATCACAGCCTTTCAGCGCCCGGAGAACTCCGGCTCGCAGACGATGATGAAGTACTTCATGGGCGACACGCCGCTTCAGGAGCCGAAAACCTATGAAACAATCGCCGCGATGGAAGGCGTCGTGAAAAATGTTGCGCAGTACAATAACGAGAAGGGCGCAATGGGCTATTCCTTCCGCTATTTTGTCGAGGATCTCCAGCAGGAGAATAATGTGAAGCTGCTTTCCGTGGACGGCGTGCAGCCGACGATTGAGAATATCGAGAACGGCAGCTATCCCCTGACAGTCGATCTCTGTCTGATCACGAGAGCGAACGATAAGAATCCGAACCCGAATATTCAGAAAATGGTCGATTACTGCCTGAGTGAAGAAGGGCAGGAGCTCATCCGGAAGACCGGATACGCGGGCCTTTCAGAGTGATTGGCGCAGAAAACCGGCCCTCGGCTTCCATTTTCCAAACCGTCGAAAAAACCGCTTGACATTTTGCGAAGAATCCCTTATACTACCAGTTGTGCTTCGAAGAAAGAAGCTAATCGAGGTGTGGCTCAGTTTGGTAGAGCGCTGCGTTCGGGACGCAGAGGTCGCAGGTTCAAATCCTGTCACCTCGACTGTTTTATAGGGGTATAGTTCAAGGGTAGAGCGACGGTCTCCAAAACCGTAAATGAGGGTTCGAATCCTTCTACCCCTGTAAGCCAAAGCCGGCTGGTTTCCAGTCGGTTTTTTGTCGCCCGGAAGCGCTGATTTCGTGCAGGGGATCATTGACGAATCAGGGGGAAAGGAGTACAATACAGGAAGATATTCAGGCACAGAAAGGAGAGAATCATGCCGGTACCGACCCCTCATATTGAAGCAAAGCTCGGAGATTTTGCCGAAACCGTACTGATGCCCGGGGATCCTTTACGGGCGAAATTCATTGCCGAGAATTTTTTCGAGAACCCGGTTCTCGTGAATAATGTCCGAGGCGTCAACGGCTACACCGGAACCTGGCACGGAAAACGCGTTTCCGTCATGGCCTCCGGCATGGGCCAGCCCGCAATCGGCATCTATTCCTATGAGCTTTTCAATTTCTACAATGTTGAAAAGAGCATCTGCACGGTCAGTGATTCCTTCATCTATCCCGAGGAAAATACGACGGCGGAGGAGCGGCAGAATTCCTTCACGGATATGATGGAAATCGCACTGGAGATCGCATGAGAAACGAAATGAACGATGCATTTATTGCCGGAATCTCCGATGAGGAGCTGATGGCGCTCGCCGAGGAAGCGAGAGAGAATTCCTATTCCCCCTATTCCGAATTCCGGGTCGGGGCCGCGCTTCTTGCGGCCGACGGAAAGGTCTATACGGGCTGCAATATTGAAAATGCCGCCTATTCGCCGACAAACTGCGCGGAGCGCACCGCCTTTTTCAAGGCCGTCAGCGAAGGCGAGCGGCAGTTCTCGAAGATCGCGGTGATCGGCGGAAAGCGCGGGGAGAAGGGGGATTTCTGCGCGCCCTGCGGCGTCTGCCGGCAGGTGATGGCGGAATTCTGCGGCCCGGATTTCATCATTCTTCTCGGAAAGCCCGGGGAGATCAGTGCCTTCACGCTCCCGGAGCTTCTGCCGAAAAGCTTTACCAAGATAAATCTGAACAAACAGTGAGGACAGCATGCCATACAAATACGAAACACATCTGCATACCTGCATCAGCTCCGCCTGCGGACATTCAAAGGGCAGCGAATACATCGATTACTATAAGGCGCTCGGCTACGACGGCATCTTCGTGACGGACCATTTCTATCACGGAAATACCTGCGTGGACCGCAGCCTGCCCTGGCCCGACTGGGCGCACCGCTACTGCGAGTCCTACCGCGAGGCGAAGGCTGAGGGCGACAAAAAGGGCCTGAAGGTCTTTTTCGGCTGGGAAATCAGTTATGACGCGGAGGATTTCCTGATCTACGGTCTGGATGAAGAATGGCTGATCGCGCATCCCGAGGTGATCGAATGGGACCAGGCCGAGCAGTACCGGGAGATCAAAAAGGCCGGCGGCCTTGTCGTGCAGGCGCATCCCTTCCGGGAGCGCGACTACATGACGGAGATCAAGCTGCACCCGTATCATTCGGACGCCTGGGAGGTCGCAAACGCCGGGAACGAGCCCTATCAGAACCGCCTTGCCTATGATTACGCGAAGAAGATCGGCAAGACCATGACGGCCGGCTCGGACATTCACCGCGTCGGGTCGACCAGCTACGGCTGCGTGTTCGGAATGATTACCGAAGAACCCCTGAACAGCGAGCAGGACTATGTGAAGCTGATCCTTTCCGGGCAGGGCTTCTCGATGAATGTTCCCGACGGCGTCTTTATGGTGCCTGAAAAGAAAGCCTATTTCCCGACCTATGAATTCGACCGGGAGCACCGCAGGGTGAAGCTTTGAAGGAAGTATGAAGAAATGAAACTGACAAAGGCAGATATTGAAAAGATACAGGAAGAAATCGATCACCGGAAGGGCGCGCTTCGGCAGGAGCTTCTGCACAACCTGAAAACCGCGCGGGCGCAGGGAGATCTTTCGGAAAATTTCGAATATACGATGGCCAAAAGGCTGAACAATCAGAACAACAGCCGTGTGCGGTATCTCGAGCGGATGATTCAGACCGCGGAGATCATCGAGGACACCTCCGCAGACGACGAGGTAGGCCTTGGAAAGGCCGTGACGATCTACATTTCCGAGGACGATGAGGAAGAAACCTACAAGATCGTCACCTCGATCCGCGGCGACTCGAT
This sequence comes from uncultured Lachnospiraceae bacterium, assembly GCA_946630765.1. The sequence continues at coordinate 3,816 of CAMOZF010000113.1, forward strand.
GCAGGGCAGGATCAGCGATGTGTCGCCGCTTGGAAAGGCCCTGATGGGCCACAAGGTCGGCGACACCGTGACGATCCTGGTCAGCGACAGCTACAGCTATGAGGCGGAGATCCGGAAGATCGAAGTCCTGCCGGACGACAATTCCGACAGCATCAGGCAGTATTGATTTATTTTAGATATTAGATATTAAGAGAAGGAGGGGCGGACAATGCAGAAAATTACAGAAAACATTGTCCGCCTCTCCGTGCGCGATCTCGTGGAATTCGTCTGCCGCTCCGGGGATATTGATACGAGAAGGAGCGGGACGCGGATCCAGGAGGCGATGCTGGTCGGGGCGGAAGCGCACAGAAGGGTCCAGAATGCGCAGGGGGAAGAGTATCAGGCCGAGGTGAGCCTGAAAATTGAGGTCCCGATCGCGGAGGAGGGGCAGGCGCCGGAGGCGCTTCTTCAGATTGAAGGAAGGGCGGACGGCGTGATCGTGCCCGAAGGGGAAGGCGAAACCGTCATCGATGAAATCAAGGGCGTCTACCGGAATATTTTCGAGATGGAGGAGCCGGGGCAGGTGCATCTCGCGCAGGCGGAGGTCTATGCCTATATCCTCGCGAAGGAACGGGCACTTCCGTCAGTCGGCGTGCGGATGACCTATATCCAGCTTGATCCGGAGGACAAGCCGAGAAAGCAGCCGGTTGTGACGGACGGAATCCGCTATTTTACGAGAAGCTATACCTTCCCGGAGATCAAGAAACGCTTCGAATCCTATGTAAATGCCTACAAAAAGTGGGTGCTCTTCGTCGTGCGCCACAGAAAGGCGCGGAAGAAATCCGTGACAGGCTTCCCCTTCCCCTATGAATACCGCCCGGGGCAGCGGAAAATCGTTCAGCAGGTGTACCGGACGGTCGATGAGGGCGCGCGGCTTTTTGTCCAGGCGCCGACCGGCATCGGCAAGACGCTTGCAATGTTGTATCCTTCGGTTCAGGCAGTCGGCCAGGACCTTTCGGATAAGATTTTCTATCTGACCGCGAAAACCGTAACCGCCGGCGTTGCCGAGGAGGGCGTGGCGCTCATGGAGGCGCGGGGACTTCGCTTTTCCTTCATCCGGATCACCGCGAAGGAAAAGCTCTGCCCGCAGACAGAGACCGTCTGCGATCCCCTGCACTGCCCGCGCGCGAAGGGGCATTTCGACCGGGTCAATGAAGCGGTGTACGACCTGATTACGCATGAGCAGGCGATGAACCGCGAGAAGATCGAAGCCTATGCGGAAAAATATTCGGTCTGCCCCTATGAATTCAGTCTGGACGCCTCCTACTACGCGGACGTCGTTATCTGCGACTATAACTATGCCTTTGCGCCCCATGTGCGGCTGCAGCGGTATTTTGCGGGCGGCGGGGATTTTCCGTACATTCTTCTGATGGACGAGGCGCATAACCTCGTGGACCGGGCGCGCGACATGTTCAGCGCACAGCTCGTGAAGGAGGACGTGCTTGCGGCGAAGAAGCTTTTCGGCGGCCAGAAAACGATCCTGAAATGGCTCGACAAGACCAATAAACTGATGCTTCAGCTGAAGCGGGAGTGCGAGAAGGTCACGGTTTTCACGGAAGACAGCTTCCCGACTGCGCTTCTCTATGCGCTGCAGAATCTGCGGGAAGCGATCAGCCGCTTCATGGACCGGCATCCGAACTATCCGGAGTCGGAGCTGATTACGGACTTTTTCTTCAAGGTCAGCGACCTTCTCGACACCTCGGCCTACATCTCGGAGGGCTATGTCAGCTACGCTTCCTTCAGCGAGGAGGGAGAATTCTTCCTGCGGCTTTTCTGCATCAACCCCGCCGAGCGGCTGATGGAGACGCTTCGGGAGGTGCGGGCGGCGGTCTTTTTCTCCGCGACCTTCCTGCCCGTAAATTATTACAAGGAGCTTCTCACGGGCGACCGGGAGGAGACGGCGATCTATGTGGATTCGCCCTTTGATCCGAAGAAGAGAATCCTCCTTCTCGGCGGAGACGTCAGCAGCCGATACAACCGCCGCGGGCCGAAGGAATACCGGAAAATCGCGGAATATCTGCTGCTCCTGTCCCGGACGCGCCGCGGAAATTATCTGGCTTTTTTCCCCTCACACCGATTCCTGCAGGATGTGGGAGAGCAGCTTACAGAACTCCTTTCGGAAAATGCGCAGGACGACGTGGAGCTTCTTCTTCAGAAGCGCGTGATGTCCGAGCAGGATCGGGAGGATTTCCTTCTCGAATTTGCCGATACCGGTCGCAGAAGGTCCCTTCTGGGGCTCTGCGTAATGGGCGGCGTCTTCTCGGAGGGCATCGACCTTGTGCACGAGCAGCTGATCGGCGTCGCA
>CAMOZF010000114.1 GCA_946630765.1 uncultured Lachnospiraceae bacterium
AAACCCGGTCTATCCGATCACCGCCATTCTGGTGTCGATCGTGGTTTTTCTTCTGTCCTTCCGGAAGAAGCCGCAGCATCATCTGGCCCTATACGAAATGAGCCAGACCATTGCCGATGCGGTCGGGCTCGGAATCTTCACCGCGGTCGGCGTGAGCGCCGGCATCAGCGCCGGTTATGCCGACAATATGTTCTTCACCGCCTTTCTGGGGGTGATCACCGGCGTCGGCGGCGGCGTCTTCCGGGACGTGCTTTCCGGCGAGAAACCGTCCATTTTCGTCCGGCACATTTATGCGCTCGCCTCGATCGCCGGCGCGATCCTCTGCTGTGTGATCGAGCATTTCTTCGCCATAACGCCGGCCATTATCGTGTGCACCGTCTCCGTCACGGCCATCCGCCTGCTTGCAGCCGGCTTCCGCTGGAGTCTTCCGCACGCCGGCGGACCAAAAGATACGGAGACCAGATAACGCAGAAACGTTCAAGATCAGTAAGGAGGTTGCGTATGAAAAACGAAAAGGGTTCTGAGAACCCCACGCCGAAAAAAGCCAGGACGAAAAATCCCTTCCGGCGTTTTATGATCATCTTTCTGATCATTGTCCTCGTCTTCTTGCCGGTGAGCAATGCGATCGGCTATGAGGTCATTTTCCATGTGCTTTTCAAAGACACGATGCGGGACAATGCGCAGAATGAAAAAGACGAACAGGCCTTTCTTGAAGAAAACGGCATCGTCCGCCAGGAATATGATATCGAAGGGTCCAAAGGGCATATACAGGGCTATCTCTATACGAAAGAAGGCCCCCATAAAGATCTGAACGTCAACAATCTGATCGTTTTCTCTCACGGCATCGGAAACGGCCATATCGCCTACCTTCCGCTGATCGGCGAAATGCTGAATCTTGACGACACCATGGTTTTCGCCTATGATGCGACAGGCAACGGCCGTTCAGACGGCGAAGCCACAGGGGGACTGCCGCAGGGCGTCAAGGACCTCGATGCGGTGCTGAATTTTATCAAAACTACACCCGATCTCAACGGTCCGTCCATTACGCTGGTCGGCCACAGCTGGGGTGCCTACTCCGCCGGCTCCGTGCTGGAGTTCCATCCGGAAGTTAAACGTGCGGTGCTTCTTGCCGGCTTCAACGCCTCCGAGAACATGCTTCAGAGCTACGCCCAGCGCTTTGTCGGTCCCGTTGTCTATGCGCTTCTCCCCTACGTCGAGCTTCATGAAATGATCAAGTTCGGCCGCTTCGGAAATGCCTCCATCGTCCGCGGATGTCTGCAGACCGGCGTCGAGGTGCACATCATCCAGGCGCTTGACGACGAGCGGATTGACCCGGAAAAGTACGGCATCCGCTATCTTGAGAAAGAGCTTGAGGACGATCCGGATGTTCATTTCACCGAGCTCGAATCCGGCGGACATGGTCTTCCGACCGCTGTGGTGTACGACTGTTTACAGGAGATATGGGAGGAGTGAGCGGTACTGTCATCCCGAGCGAAGCCGAGGGATCCCATCCCTCCTATGAATTCCCTCCGTTTTATACCTCCCAACCCAAAAAGTCCACCCCGCCGGGTGGACTTTTTGCATTATCTATATATACCTATCTCCCTCACAGCCTTGCGACGCCGGACTTTCTGGCGGCCTCCGCAACCGCTGCGGCGACGGTCGGGCCGACCCGCTTGTCGAATGCCAGCGGCAGGATGTACTGGTCGCTGAGTTCTTCCGGAGAAACGAGGCTCGAAAGCGCGTAGGACGCGGCCGCCTTCATCTCTTCATTGATGTCGCGGGCCCGGACATCCAAAGCGCCGCGGAACAGTCCCGGGAAGGCTAGCACATTGTTGATCTGGTTCGGATGGTCCGATCTTCCGGTACCGACGATGCGGGCGCCGGCCGCTTTCGCAAGCTCCGGCGCGATTTCCGGCACCGGATTTGCCATCGGGAAAACGATGGCATCCTTGTTCATCGACTGCACCATTTCCTTTGTGACAATGTGCGGTGCGCTGACACCGATGAAAATGTCCGCGCCCTTCATCGCATCCGAAAGCTTTCCGCTGAAATTCTCCGGATTGGTTCTTTGGGCCATTTCCGCCTGCGCCGGGTTCATCTCCACGCCCTCCGAAAGGATGCCGTTTCGGTCCACCATCAGGAGGTGCTGAAGTCCGAGGTTCAGCAGATGCTTTCCGATCGCAATGCCGGCGGATCCCGCGCCGTTGATGACACAACGGACTTCATCGATCTTCTTTCCGACGACACGGAGCGCATTCAGTATGGCCGCGCCGACGACGATCGCCGTCCCGTGCTGGTCGTCATGGAAGACCGGAATGTCGCAGAGCTCCTTCAGCCGCCGCTCGATTTCGAAGCAGCGGGGCGCCGCGATGTCCTCGAGATTGATGCCGCCGAATGACCCGGAGATCAGGTAAATGGTCCGCACGATCTCATCCACATCCTTGCTGCGGACACAGATCGGGAAGGCGTCCACATCGGCAAAGGCCTTGAACAGGGCGCATTTGCCTTCCATTACCGGCATGCCGGCCTCCGGGCCGATGTCCCCGAGTCCCAGAACCGCAGTTCCGTCCGTGATCACGGCCACGAGATTGTGGCGGCGTGTCAGATCAAATGATTTATCATAGTCCTTCTGGATCTCCAGACACGGCTGGGCAACGCCCGGCGTGTAGGCAAGGGAGAGATCCTCCTTGTTCTCTACCTTCACGCGGGACACCACTTCGATTTTACCCTTCCATTCGCCATGCAGGCGTAAAGACTCTTCTGCGTAATTCAACAGGCCACTTCCTTTCTCTTCTGATCAGAGGACTTCATTGTCCGCAAGAATTTCCGGTTTATGCTTCATGCGTCTGATTATAGTCCACATCGAGCTTATGTGTTTTCAGCTTGATTGCCTTCAGTTCCGGATCTCCGGGACAGAACAGTACACCCGCCTTGATCTTGTCTTCCTCATGCATCTTGAAATATCTCCTGTCCTCTCATTTTCAGTCCCTGGGACAGATTTCCCGCATTATTATACAACGCTCTTCCGTCCGGCACAAGCTCTTTGATGCCTTCTTTTTCAGTCTTCATCTTGCTTTTCCCAATATTTCCAGTATCTTTGCGCTCTCAATCACCATTTCAGGGAAGAAAGCCCTTTTCTCATAATCCTCATCCTGACAGATGACTGCGGCATTCATATCCCAGTTCAGGAAAAATATATACGTGTTTGCTTCCTCCCCGGAAGCTTCGTTTCCAAGCGAGATCTGCCAGCGGATCGGTGTGTCATATTCAAATACAATTCTTGACGGGTCTTCCGGCGCCGATTCTTTCTCTAAATGAGCCAGCTGTATCATATTCAGCAGTCCATTTTTCTTCACTCCGTCCCAGCTTTTCTGAATGACATTGTAGATTTCGGAATACTGCGGATCATTCTTTGTGAAGACCTGTTCCTGACCATCCCAGTACGCATGGATCCGGTCCGGTTCTGTCAGCTTCTGATAAGCGGCTTTCCCGCCGGAGCAGGCAGTCGCTGCTGCCGATAAAACAAATAATAACAGAAGAAGTGCTGACGTCCTCGATACAACGGAACCTGCTTTACGGTTTTCCCGAGTTTTCATTTCATCTCCCCCCTTTATTTACCAGCTGTTATTATTGAACACCGCCCGGGCACAAAGCCCGGGCGGCATATCATTTGCAGATTGTTATTACTTTACAAACTTTTCTCTCTTCACATAAGAGGTATGCAGTGCATGATGAGCTTCTCCCTTGCCGAAGCCTTCGGTGTACCACTCCTTGTAGAGGGTCTTGATGAAGGGCGACTCATGAGACTTACGAAGCGTCATGCCGCGGTCCTGATCGTAAAGAGCTTTCGCACGGAGCGCCTTGAGATCAACCGTATCTCTGACCCACTGGGGCTGATAGGGCTGACCGCCGCCGTTGACACAGCCGCCGGGGCATCCCATGATCTCGATGAAGGTCCAACCGTCGGGGTTGCCGGCTGCGAGCTTGTCCATGACAACCTTCGCTGCAGCAGCGCCGGAGGCAACGGCTACCTTGACCTTCATGCCGCCGAAATCACACTCGGCTTCCTTCAGGCCTGCGGTACCGCGGACTGCTTCATACTCGATGTCGGTATTGTCCTTGCCGGTCAGCCAGTCGTTGGCGGTACGAAGCGCAGCTTCCATAACGCCGCCGGTTGCGCCGAAGATAACGGCTGCGCCGGTGTCTTCACTGAGCGGGCTGTCGAACTCTTCGTCCGGAAGAGCCTTGAAGTTCATGCCTGCACGCTCGATCATGCGGCCGAGCTCTCTCGTGGTGATCGCAATGTCAACGTCCGGATAACCGGCAGCTGCCTGATCGTCACGCTTGCATTCGAATTTCTTCGCAACGCAGGGCATAACGGATACGGTCACGATATCCTTCGGGTCAATGCCTTCCTTCTGTGCCCAGTAGGTCTTGATGACCGCGCCGAGCATCTGGTGAGGAGACTTGCAGGTCGAAAGATGCGGAATCAGATCACCGTAGTAGGTCTCGCAGAACTTGACCCAGCCGGGTGAGCAGGAGGTGATCATCGGAAGGCATCCGCCATTCTGAATTCTCTCAACCAGCTCATTCGCTTCTTCAACGATTGTCAGGTCTGCGCCTGCATCCGTATCAAATACCTTGTAGAATCCGAGACGGCGAAGTGCTGCGACCATCTTGCCTTCTACGTTGGTGCCGGGCTCCATGCCGAACCATTCGCCGAGGGTTGCACGGATCGCCGGAGCGGTCTGCACGATCACCTTCTTTGTCGGATCAGCAAGTGCTGCCCATACTTCGGGGGTGTCGTCCTTCTCGGTCAGCGCGCCGGTCGGGCAGACAACAGTACACTGTCCGCAGGAGATACACGGTGTGTTGACAAGAGACATGCCGAATGCATTGCCGATGTTGGTGTCGATACCACGGTCATTTGCGCCGAGGATCGAAACGAACTGCTCACGGCAGGCTGCCACACAACGGCGGCAGAGGATGCACTTGTTGTTGTCTCTGACGAGATGAGCGGTTGTGGTATCCAGCTCATACTGAGGACGGAAGCCTTCAAAAGCTTTCTCATCGGTGCCGTAAGCCTGGCAGAGCTTCTGGAACTCGCAGTTCGTGGAACGAACACAGGACAGGCACTCTTTGTTGTGGGTCGAAAGCATCAGTTCCAGGGTGGTCTTTCTTGCTTTCTGAACCTTTGCGGAGTTGGTACGAACATCCATGCCCTCGGATACAGGGTATACGCAGGATGTAACGATACGGTATCCGCGGCCTTCATTGGCCTCGACGACGCAGATACGGCAGGCGCCGATCTCGTTCTTATCCTTCATAAAGCAAAGGGTCGGAATCTCGATACCGGTCATCCGGGCAGCTTCGAGGATGGTGGTTCCCGCAGGAACGCTGACGGCAATGCCGTTAATTGTTAAATTAATCATTTTATCCACTCTCATCCGCTCCTTTCTCACGCCTTGCTGATGGCCTTGAACTTACAGTTCGCCATGCAGGCACCGCACTTGATACACTTGCTCTGATCAATCGCGAACGAAGCAAGCTTATGGCCGGGAGCAATATAATCTGTTCTGCTGATTGTATTAGCCGGGCAGTTACGTGCGCACATGCCGCAGCCGATACATTTATCCTTGTCGATCGTGTAGGAAAGAAGATCCTTGCAGACGCCTGCCGGGCACTTCTTGTCCACAACGTGTGCAATATACTCGTCACGGAAGAACTTGATCGTTGCAAGAACCGGGTTCGGGGCTGTCTGGCCAAGACCGCAGAGAGAATTCTCCTTGATGTACTGGCACAGCGTCTCCAGACGGTCGATGTCCTCAAGTTCACCCTTGCCGGATGTGATCTTCTCCAGGATTTCCATCAGTCTTCTCGTACCGACACGGCAGGGCGTACACTTACCGCAGGACTCGTCAACCGTAAAGTTCAGGAAGAACTTCGCCATGTCAACCATGCAGGAATCCTCGTCCATGACGATCATACCGCCGGAACCCATCATGCAGCCGATGGCGGTCAGATTATCGTAATCAACCTCAGTGTCGATCAGAGAGCTCGGAATACATCCGCCTGAAGGACCGCCGGTCTGAACTGCCTTGAATTTCTTGCCGTTCGGGATGCCGCCGCCGATGTCTTCGA
>CAMOZF010000115.1 GCA_946630765.1 uncultured Lachnospiraceae bacterium
TCGATGATGTCCTCGGAGAACCTCGTGCGGTCGCCGATCATTTTCACGCGCACGTTATTGTCCCGCGCGATCACGAGCAGCCGCCGCATGTAAAAACGGAAGAGCGTCATCAGCGCCGAAACCTCCTCGCTGCTTCTCTTCCAGTTTTCGGTGGAAAAGCCGTACACGGTCAGATACCGGATGCCGAGCCGCGCCGCGTCCTCAACGGTCTGCTCCACGACCTTGCAGCCTTCCTTATGTCCCATCGAGCGCGGCAGTCCGCGCTTTTTTGCCCATCGGCCGTTGCCGTCCAGAATGATCGCAACGTGCTCCGGAATTTTCATATCTTCAGTCAGCATCTTTTCACCTTGAAAAGGCGACTTGTATGGATCCAGGCCGCCTTTTTAAACATCCTATGGTTTTTTTATCGGATATTTGATTGATACGGCCGTCAACAACACTTATGCAAATACAAGTATTCGCAAAGTGTTCTTTCCGGCTTAGTATCAATCAGATCGTCATGACCTCATCGGTCTTCTTCGCTGCCGCGTCATCGATCTTCTTGATGAATTTGTCGGTCAGCTTCTGGGTGTCTTCTTCGCCCTCTTTTCTGTCGTCCTCGGTGATCTCCGAAGCCTTCTCGCGCTTCTTGATCTGCTCGATCGCATCGCGGCGGATATTGCGGATCGCAACCTTCGCTTCCTCCGCTTTCTTCTTGATATCCTTCGCAAGCTCCTTACGGCGTTCACCCGTCAGTTCCGGGAAAACCAGACGGATCGTCTGTCCGTCCGTCGAGGGATTAATGCCGATATCCGAGGCCTGGATTGCCTTGCAGATATCCTTGATCAGGCTCTTGTCCCAGGGCTGGATCACGATCATCCGGGCTTCCGGAACGGAAATATTGCTGACGGACTGCAAAGGAGACGGCGCTCCGTAGTACGGTACGGTCAGCTTGTCCAGAAGGTGCGGATTCGCACGTCCTGCGCGGATCATCTGGTACTCTTCTTCGAGATTGGCCAGTGTCTTTTCCATTTTCTCTTCTGTCAAAAGTAAAACCTCTTCCATGTCACCCTCCTTTTTAATCTGCAGTCACAACGGTTCCGTTGATCTTTCCGTTCAGGGCGTCCCGGATCGCGCCGGGCTCACGAAGATCAAATACCGCCAGTGCCATTTTGTTGTCTTCACACATGATCGACGCAGTTTTATCGATCACTTCAAGCCGCTTTTCCACCACTTCATGAATGGAAACTGTATCATATTTTACAGCGTTCGGGTTGACCCGCGGATCGCTGTCATACACACCGTCAATGGCCTTCGCAAGAAGGATCACATCCGCCTCCAGCTCCAGCGCGCGGAGCACGATGCCCGTATCCGTCGAGAAGTACGGATGACCAGTGCCGCCGGCAAAGAAGCATACCGCGCCTACCTGCATGCACGAAACGGCCTGATCCTTACTGAAAAGCTTCGTCATCGCGCCGATCTGGAAGGGAGTGAAAATCTCGGTTTTCATGCCCTCCGAGCGGAACACTTCGGAAACGTAGATGCAGTTCATCACCGTTGCAAGCATGCCGATCTGATCGGATTTTGTACGGTCGATTTCCGTGCCCGTGCGGCCTCTCCAGTAATTTCCGCCGCCGATCACGATGCCGACCTGCACGCCCTGATCCACTGCTTCTTTCACCTGGCGCGCCACATCCTGCACGACCGGCAGATTGTAGCCGCCTTTTTCTTTATCTGCAAGCGCTTCCCCCGAAAGCTTCAGAAACACTCTTCTATGCTTTTCCATTCACTGGCCTCCTGTGCAACATGACTGAAGGGCACAAACTGTGTCCCCTGACTTTCGTATCATACAACAATTTTGCGGAAACGTCAACCTCCGTCTTAGTCCTCGCCGAGTTTCAGCGCTTCGCTGATCTTCATCCGCCGGATAATCCGCGACAGCACGAAGATGCCCACAAAGAGCATCAGGAAAATGATCACGAACAGACGAATCTCATCCGAGGCCTTGCGCATCAGAAGAAGCGGCACCGGATATTCGGCCGAGGAATAGGCGATCCGAAGAAGCGGCATGAAAAGCTTCGCGGTGAGGATGCCCGTCAGATACCCCGACCCGATCGACAGCACGGACACAAAGAACTGCTCGTTCAAAAGCATCAGGACGATCTCCGAGAAGCGCATGCCCATGGCCCGAAGGACGCCGAACTGCAGCTCCCGGGCTTTCACAGAGCTGATCCAGTAGATCATGAAGCCGACCGTACAGAGAAGCAGCGAAACGATGAAGCTGACCGTGAAAATGCCGCTCGTCCCCTGCTTCAGCGAGGATGAGGCCTCCTTCTGGATCCGTTCGGCCTTGTCCACGACGTAGCGGATCGGGAAGCCGCGCTCCTCCGCGAAGCTGTAAAAGCCTTCGGTGCTGTCATTTTCGGCCTTCAGCCACACCTCATAAGGCAGGATCTGCCAGGTTTTCTGCAGAAGATCAAGTCTTGCGACCGCGAGATACTGCGGCACCCGGTTCGTGGATTCATCCGCCATAATCTCCAGCTTTTCCGGTTCATACCCCGGCCAGTATTCGAAAAAGCCCGAAACGGTCAGCGTAACCGATTCGTTCCGGTTCTTCTCCTTTGTCCGCAGAACGACCCGGTCGCCGAGCTTCACGCCGAAGGCCTTGTAATTCGCGGAAAGAATCACCGCGTCCTCGCGCCTCGAAAGTGCATTCAGGAATTCGTACCAGTGGACCGGCATCAGCGTCTCGTCGAATTCCGCAGTCTCCCCGAAAAGCTTCGGTTCGATGCCCATGATCTTCGGCTCGGACGCCGCGCTGTCAAGTCCGTCAAAGCTCAGCTGTCCGTTCCCCTGATAGACCTTGGTCACCGAGGAAAAGCCGGGAATATTTTCGTATTTACCGAAGTCCGGCTCGTAATAGGTGATCGGCAGCTTCATGGCTTCCTCATCGCCGTTCTCAATCCGGATCTGAAGGCTCGCGGTATTGTCCTTCCAGCGCTCCATGACACGAAGATCCGTCCCGGAAAGATAGCTCAGATTCTGCGCGTCATTTTCGTGGATCGTCCGCGCTGCGGAGGCGTTGAAAATGCCGGTCGCGACCGTCATCGCGAGGAAGGTCATGACAAAGCCCTGCTCCTTTCCGGTTCCGAGGATCTGCCTATGAGAAGCAAAAAGTGCCGGCGACAGACGGTTTCTCGTGATCCGGAAGATCAGCCGTTCAAAAAGCGGAATCAGCCGAAGGATCAAAAGCCCCGCGCCCGCCATGAAGACCGCTGTTGACAGGAACAGCAGCGGATCCAGGCGCTCTCCCGCAATCACCTGCGAGGACAGCAGCTCTTCTCTTGACATGAAGCTGTAGCGTCCGTAAAGCGCAACAAGAAGGAAAATTACATCCAGGAAATACCGGTGCCACACTGGAAGACTCCGCATGCCGCGCCGCTTCCCTTCCTTCTGTGCAATGACCGACTTGCCGGAATAGCGAAGCGCCGGAAGGAGCATCGCAAGGATCCCGGCCAGCGCGCCGATACCGCCGTAGACAAATGCCAGGCTCGTAAAAGGAATCTTCAGGTCTTCTCTTCGGATAAACTGCAGAAAGCCGTTCGAGCCCGAAAGAACACGCACAACCGGCGCCGAAAGCGGCAGCGCAAGAAGCGCCGAAAGCACAGTCAGAAGAAGGCTCTGCAGAAGGTACATGAAAAAGATCTGTCCCTTCGAGACGCCGCGGCTGTAGAGCACCGCGATCTCGGTTTCCTCATTCTCCACGATCCGCGCGGACACCATGAAGACAAACAGAAGAAGAAGCACGAAGACCGGTACCTGAAGCACGAGGTAGGTCGTCCGGATCTGCTTCCCGGCGTTCACGAAATCGTAGAAATAATTTCTGAAGTTCCAGTAAGTGCTGAAGCTGTAGCTGTCGCGGATGTATTTCGAGAGCCGCTCCGACACCGAAAGTACCCGGCCGATCTCGCTGCTCTGAAGATTCGAATAATCATAGAGCGCCACCCAGATGGCGCTTACCGGCTGCTCGCTCTTCTCCGTAAGGAACAGCTCAGAGAACAGCGTCTCGTCGATGAAAATGTCCGAGCGGTAATTCTGATCCGCCGGACTGTCCACCCAGTAGGGATCCTCCGGGTCCTTCATCACGAAATCCCCCGCGATCCGAAGCTTCAGCGGACTGCCGTCGACAAGGATTTCCTCAAAGGTCAGGATCTCCCCCAAGGTCAGCCGCTGCCGGTGCATGACGCTTTCCGGGACATAGGCATCAATGATGCCGTCCTCGCCGATCCGGTTCTCCGGACCGTTTCCGCCGTGGAACTCCGCGTGTTCGGAAAGATCCGACATCGCGTCGATCCTGTATTTCACGCCGCTCTCCCTTCTCGGGAAATCACTGACGCATTCATTGACGGACAGGAAAAGTCTCCTCCGGATCAGCCTGACAGGCATCCCGAGATCGTCTCCCGTGAGTCCGATCCGCTCCGACATGCGCAGAATATTCGTGTACACATCATCCGATCCGCGCACACTCGGCGTCTCGACGCGCATCTTGACGGGGTACTCGTTGTTTTCCCGAATATACTCGTTGAAACGCAGGTCCAGGCTCCGCTGAAGCGAGGTCTCGGTATAGACCGGCGTCGCGATAAAAAGAAGCAGAAGCAGTGTGTTTCCGAGAAGGAGCGACAGGCTCATCCACTTTTTATACAGGAGCTTCCGTATGACATATTTCAGCATCAGTTACTCCTTTCTCTGACAACCACGGTTTCCCCCTCGGAAAGTCCTGAGAGGATCCAGATGTCCTCGGTTGAAGGATCGTAAATCTGAACATTTCTGCGGTTCAGAAGTCCCTCATCCGACATCACATCGACATAGTACCGTACGGTTCCGTCAGCCCGTTCTTCCGATTTCAGCGCGGCCGCGGGCACAGAAAGCGCGTTTTTTATCAGCCGTTCCTCATACGTGCAGTCTTCAAAAAGCCGCCCCGGGAGCTTCCCCTCATCAATCTTCTCCTGAAGCTCCGCGGAAGGATCGTTCAGGGTCACAACCGACCAGCCCTCCAGCAGGTCTTTTTCGGACATTTCCGGGATCTTCGAGGAGGCGATCACCGTTCCCGTCGTCTCCGATCCGATGCCCTCCGATCCGGGCGGCAGGAAGACCGCTGCGCCGTAATGGACCCGGCCGATCTTCAGAATATCGCTCTGCTCAATCAGGACCGTCTGCCGCCGCTTTGAAAGGATCTGCGCAATAAAATCTCCGTCCGATACAGACGTTTCGGATTTATCGAGGATCCGGTTGACCGTTCCGTCCATCGGCGCGCAGATCTCGACCGTCGTTCCGAGCTTTTCAAGCGCCGCCCGGTCCGCTGTGATCTGATGCTCCGTCTCGAAAACGCAGCGCTCGTACTCGATCCGAAGCTTCTGGATCCGAAGCTCCTGAATGCTCCGGGATTCGGCATCCGTCATCTCGGAAAGCGTCTTTTCGGCGGCTGCGATCTGCGATTCATAATCGCGTTTCTTTCGTTCAAAGTCCTCCTCGTTCCGCTGAAGCGCACGCTGTTTTTCCGCGGTTTCAATATCGTCCTGCTTCGGATAAAGGCGCACGAGCACGTCGCCCGCCTTCACCTCCTGAAGGCGGCTCACACAGATCTCCACGACCTCCATCTCAGGGCCGTGGTACAGAATCCGCCGGTCCTGCTGCAGGAAACGCATTCTGGAAATCGGGGAGCGCACCGAGATATCCTTTCTCTGCACCTCCGCCGTCTCATAGGAATAGCTGCTGGTCTTCTGTTCCTCCGGCGGCAGCACCTCTGAGGCCTTTGCCGAAAGGCAGAAGCCGAGGCTCAGCATCAAAAGAAGCGCTGAAAGAATGACTGCAGATGCTTTCTTATTCGTAAACATAGAGCACCTCGCCTTCCGAAAGTCCCTGCAAAATGACGGCCTGAATTCCGTCCGAGCGGACTTCCACGTCCCTTCGTTCCTTCTCGCCCTGCGCATTCAGGACGAGCACATAGTCCTTTTTCAGATCCGGGTCACGCATCACGGCGGATGCCGGAACCAAAAGCACATCCTCATAGACCGCCGTCTCAAATACGATCGGCGTATACATACCGGCCGAAAGATCGGGAACCGTCTCCTTCAGC
>CAMOZF010000116.1 GCA_946630765.1 uncultured Lachnospiraceae bacterium
AAAAGAGGAGAGGCAGGACAGAACGGCTTCTCATAACTCTCCTGGAAAATACATCTGAAGGAGGAACTATGAACCAGACCAAAGTGAACCCCTATTCCCGCAGCGTGTCGATTATCGGCGTCGGCTGCACACCCTTTATGTATACGGTAGATAAAGAGGAAACGAACGGCCTCACGGAAGGCGAGCTTTTCGGCTATGCTTCGCTGAAAGCAATGGAAGACGCCGGCGTGAATCCGCAGGACATCGATTTCTATTTCCACGGCTGCGCATCCCCCTTAAACGGCTCGAATTACCTGACCCCGAACATTCAGGTCGCGAACTGGTTCGGCATGAAAGGAAAGGCTTCGATCCATCATTCGGAAGCCTGCTGCACGGGCTACTATGCGGTCGAGCAGGCTGTAAATGCGGTCGCTTCCGGCAAATACAACTGCGTGCTTTCCGCCTGCATCGAATTCGGCGACAGCCTGGCGGTTCCGAATCATCCCTACAAGCGTGAAAAAATGACAATGGAGAAATTCCTTGCGACGACGTCCTGGCTCTATGACCGCAACTACACCCGGTCTCTCATGGCCGGACAGGAGCTGATCTACGACGACGCAGCGGAATGGTACAAGAGAACCAGAGGACTTACGGATGAGCAGATGGACGACACCCTGATCCACATGAGCCTCAACAACCGTAAAAACGCTTCCAAAAATGAGCTTGCGATCGAGCGCAGGACCTACGAAGAGCTGGCGAAGGAAGCGGGCTATGACGATGTCATGGACTATATGCGCTCTCCGTACAACCCGAAAAACGGTGATTTCCTTCGGATGAGCGGCATTGAGCTGAAGTGTGACGGCGCGGCGGCAGTCATTGTCTGCGCGACCGACATGGTTGACAAATACATGGGCAACAAGTCCCACAAGGCGATCGAAGTCCTCGGCTCCGGCTGCGCTGCCTGCGAAGCGACGACCCCGCATTTTGAAGTCACGGCAACCCAGGAAGCTGTCCGCCAGGTCTATGATGTGACCGGTGTGAAGCCCGATGAGATTGATATCTTCTACGCGAACGACTTCATCATCACCTCGCATCTTGTTTCGGCTGAAATCGCAGGCTACCTGCCCTACGGCGAAGGCTGGAAATATATCTGCGAAGGCCGGACGGCCTACGACGGCGACAAGCCGATCAACACGAACGGCGGACGCACCTCCTTCGGACATGCGCACGCGGCGTCGGGTCTTGCGGACCTCTACGAGTGTGTGAAGCAGATGCGCGGCGAATGCGGAGACCATCAGGTGAAGAAGCTTCCGAAGACTGCGATGCTCCGCGGCTACGGCGGCGCGCAGAATATCTGTACCTACATTATCCGGACGCTTGACGAGATGGAGACGGTTCCCGCAGAGAAAAAGGAATCCGTCGTGAAGCTCACAAAGGTTGTTCAGGGCTTCTACGATTACCTCGAAGAAGGCAAGATCATGGGCAGAAAGTGCCCGAAGTGCGGCGCCGTCGAGTTCCCGCCGGTCTACGCCTGCAACAGCTGCGGCTCTCTTGAGACCGAATGGGTCGAGATCAGCGGAAAAGCGAAGATGCATTCGATCGTCATGCCCGCGCCGCTTTCAAATAAGCCCGAATACAAGGCGCTCGGCAAGTTTGCCTATGGCGAGATCGAGCTTGAGGAAGGCAGCCGGCTGAACGCGGTTGTCCGCGGCATCACGAAGAAGACGAGAAAAGAGCTTCTTGACAAGCTTCCTCTTGACGTCCACGCGGCGATCTTCCAGCGGGACGGCTACAAGACGGTCGTGTTTGACCTCGACGAAAAATATTTACAGTAAAAGGAGAATAACCATGGATCGCAAAGAACTTGAAGAACAGATTTTTGAAATGATTTCCCAGCTTTACAAGAAGGATGTCGAAGAGCTGACGCTTGAGACCACCTTCGCGGACGACCTCGGCGGCGCTTCCGTCCTGATGGTCGGCCTTGTATCCGAGATCGAGAATGAACTCGACGTCATGATCCAGCTGCAGGAAGCGGCTGCCTGCGAGACGATCGGCGATCTCGTGGACAAAGTGGAAGAGGAAATGTGATGAGTATTCTGGAAGACTTAAGCCTCCGGGCAAAAGAGCACCCGATGCGGGTGGCTTTCCCGGAAGGCGAGAATGAAAAGATGATGCAGGCGGCGTACGAATGCGCGGAAGAGGGCGCGATTCATGCAATCCTCGTCGGCGATGCGGAAAAGCTTCGCGCGCTCGCTTCGGAGCGTGGCCTGGATCCTGAAAAATTCGCTTATGCGGACCTTCAGGAGGAAGAACTGATCGCGGACCTCATCGCGAAATACACCGCGCTTCCGGACACGCGCCTCAAAGAAAAAGCACTCAGAAGAAGAATGGCGGATCCGTTATACTTCGCGATGGTCATGCAGGCTGCGGGCGAAGCGGACGTCACCTTCGCGGGCATCAACTATACGACAGAGGACGTGCTTCTTGCAGGCCAGATGATCATTGGCCTCAAGGAAGGCATCTCGACGGTTTCTTCGATCGGCCTCTGTGAGATTCCCGGCTTTGCGGGCTCGGAGGGCGAGCTTCTCGCGATCGGCGACTCTGCTGTCTGCGCGAATCCGACCGAGGAGCAGCTTGCGGATATCGCGATCAGCGCCTGCGAAACCGTGAAGGAGCTTCTTTCGTGGGAACCGAGATGCGCCTTTATCAGCTATTCGACCTTAGGCTCCGGCCAGGGGCCTTTGATCGACAAGGTCAGCGCTGCTGTGAAGATCGCGCAGGAAAAACGCCCGGACCTCAAGCTCGACGGCGAATTCCAGCTTGATGCCGCGATTGTTCCTGCGGTTGCGGCGAAGAAGGTGAAGCGCGAAAGTGCAGTTGCAGGCCGCGCCAATATCCTGATCTGGCCGGACCTGAACGTCGGAAATGCCGGCGTCAAGCTGATCCAGATCCTCGGACACGCGGATGCTTACGGGCCGCTTCTGCAGGGCTTTAAGAAGATTATCTGTGACTGCTCGCGTTCGGCACCCGTTTCGGAACTCAAAGGAAATATTATCATGTCTGCCATCCGTGCGGCGCATGCAGGGGAAGTGTAAAAACGGCGCTTCTGAAGAATGGTCTCCCGGCGGAAGGAAATGCTGAAAAATACAGGGGAACTGTATGGGAAAAGACAGTTTCCCTGTTTCTGCAGACGGAGGAAAAATGAAAGTACTTGCCATCTCCATGGGGAGAAAAAATCATAACTGCGATATTATCGCGAAACAGGCACTGATGGCGGCGGAGAAAGCCGGCGCTGATGTCAAGTTTGTCAACACGATGAATATGGAGATCAGCCACTGCCGGGGCTGTGGTGCGTGCTCACGCGCGCGGGATCTCGGCGGGCAGATTCGCTGCATCCTGAACGACGATTATCTTGCGCTCGAAAAGGAAGTGCTCGATGCGGACGGCATCATCCTTGTCGCGCCGGTTTATTCGATCGCGCCGACGGGACAGCTCGTGAACTTCTTCGGCCGTTTCGGCGCTGCGCATGACCTCGCGTCTGCGACCGTGGAACAGGAAAAGCGCGAAAAAGAAGGAAAAGAGCCTTTGGATCCGCGGCTTTTCCGGAAGCACTATGTCGCCTTTGTCTCGGTCGGCGGTGCGAAGACCGAGAACTGGACTTCGATGGGACTTCCGAACATGTACATGTTTGGCATGTCGACTGTCATGAAAACGGTCGGGCAGATCAATGCCTATGATATGGGACGCAGGACGAGTCCGGTCTTTGATCAGGCTTTTATGGACAGCATTGCGGGTCTTGGAAAGCATCTTGCGGAATCGATCGGCAAAGAATTTGACGAAGTCAGCTGGTATGGCGAGCCCGGCGTATGTCCGGTCTGCCACAACAAGCTCCTCTCACCGACAGGGCGCGGCACGGAGATTGAATGTCCTTTATGCGGCATTTACGGGGAACTGTCGATTGAGGACGGGCAGATTGTTACGCGCTTCCCGGAAAAACAGAAGATGCGGGCGAGAAATACGCTTGCAGGGCTTTATGAGCACCACTACGAACTGCACGACATGATGGAGATTGTGGAGAAAAATATTGCCGCGCATAAGGACGATATGGGGGAGCTTCTCGCGCCGTACTACAGCTACGCGCCGGAATATAAGGAGTGATGCACCACCATTCGAAATCCTTCGGATTTCTCATGACGGCGGTCAGGAAGGCTTCGCCTCCTGACCACCTGGGAAAAAGAATATTACCACGTTCGGTGCGCAAGCGTCCCGCCTCGGTAATATTCTTTTTCCCGGGTGCTGACATAATTTCATATCCTGAAATTACATACAGAATCATCAGGCGCTTTTTCTGCCGTTCTGTGCTATAGTTAAAGCATCTAAACAGTATCCTGGAGGAAAGAAATGGCTGATATCAGACTTGGAATCCTGGGCTTCGGATTCATGGGGCACGAGCACATGAATCTGCTCTCAAAGATTCCGGAAATTACGGTTTCGGCGATCTGCGATATCGTACCGTCTCAGATGGACGATGCGCCGGAGGGCATCACGAAATACACCGATATGGACGAGCTTATAAGCGATCCCGAAGTCAATACGGTGCTGATCGTGGTTCCGAATCCGCTGCACAAGGAAGCGGCGATCAAGGCTGCAAAGGCTGGAAAGAATATCATCTGCGAGAAGCCGGCGGCACTCTCCGTCGCGGATTACGACGAGATGGTCGCTGCAGCGAAAGAAGCCGGTGTCCGCTTTACCGTCCACCAGCAGAGAAGACATGATCACGACTATGTGCCGATGAAGAAGGTCTTCCGTGACGGCCTGGTCGGAAAGACCTATCTGATCCGCTCGATGATGTACGGCGTGAACGGCAATATGCATGACTGGCACATTTATCCGGAAATGGGCGGCGGCATGCTCTATGACTGGGGCATCCACCTCATCGACCAGGTGCTTGACATGGTGCCCGAAAAAGTCACTTCCGTCTACGCGGACATCAAGAAGGTCATCAATAAGGACGTCGACGACTATTTCCTTTTGGTGTTCCGCTTCGAGAGCGGACTGACCGCAGAGATCGAGCTCGGAACGTATTTCCTGACCCCGAGACGCGAGTGGATGGTGCTCGGAGACAAGGGCACGGCGATTTTTGACGTGGACTTCGTGAACGGCATGAAGGAGACGAAGAAGATTGAGCGCACCCGTCATCTTCTCGAGAATGTGCCCGGCAAGATCACGATGACTTCGGCAGGTCCGACCCGTTCCTTCGGCCCGCCCGAAGAAGGGCTTCTCTATGAAGAGCCGCTTCCGGAGGTCAAATCCAGCGAATTCGACTGGTTCCGCGGCTACATTGACGCGATCGAGAACGGCACGGAATTTGAAATCACAGTGGAGCAGGTGAGAAGAGATCTCTGTATCATGGATGCTTTCCGCGAGTCCGCAAAGACCGGGAAGGCTGTGGAGTTTGAAAAGTAATAAAAACAATAAACATATAAGGAGAATTACTATGGCAAAGTTAAGAATCGGCGTTGTCGGCTGCGGCGGCATTGCAAATCAGAAGCATTTACCGGCAATGAAACACAACAGTGACCTCTGTGAGGTTGTGGCATTCTGCGATATCATCCGTGAGCGCGCTGAAAAGGCAGCGGCTGAGTACGGAATCGAAGGCGCTCAGGTCTGCGAAGACTATCATGAGCTCGTTTCGAACCCGGATGTTGACGTCGTTCACGTCTGCACACCGAATGTCAGCCACTGTGAGATTACCGTTGCGGCATTTGAGAACGGCAAGCATGTTTACTGCGAGAAGCCGATGAGCCACAGCTCAGAAGACGCGCAGAAGATGCTCGATGCCTGGAAGAAATCCGGCAAGCAGTTCACGATCGGTTACCAGAACCGTTTCCGCGGCGAAGTCCAGAACCTGAAGGCTGCCTGCGATGCCGGCGATCTCGGCGAGATCTACTACGGCAAGGCGCATGCAATCCGCCGCCGCGGCGTTCCGACCTGGGGCGTATTCCCGAACAAGGCCCTTCAGGGCGGCGGTCCGCTGATCGACATCGGTACCCACGCATTGGACTTGACTCTGTGGATGATGGATAACTATGA
>CAMOZF010000117.1 GCA_946630765.1 uncultured Lachnospiraceae bacterium
CGCGTGCATGTGGTCATGGTCGCGCCAGACCGCAATGCCGTGCTCCTTCAAAAGACGCGCTTTTTCTTCAAATACATCATTTTTGAAATCCTCATTCCATCCCGGCCGGTCATTCGATGTATAGTTGGTCGGCTCATGCACGATGATCAGATTTGCCTGAAGCTCCGCCGCCTTTTTCACAACATTCACCGTAGCGTCCATTGCGGTCACAATGCCGGTGCATTCGTCTTCCGGACAGCCGCACTTGAATTCGTCGCAGCCTGCATAGCGCATGAACTTCGGATGATAGGCAAGGACTTTATTGATCACTTCCTGAATCGTCATAGACTGTCTCTCTTTCTCTTTTTCTTTCAGTTCCACCGCATTTCCCCGGGATCTGTCCAGGCCCCCATTCAACCTGGCGGCGGCTGTTCATGACTGTACGGCTTCTTCGATGTTCCGAATGAAGGATACCAGCTCCTCCGCCATCTTCTCATGGCGGTAAACTGTCGGATGCAGGCAGGCGCCGGCGTCCGGACCGGCCGCCATCATCTTGCCGTATTTCAGCAGGTACAGCCTGGGATCCTCCTGCTGCAGGCGCTCCGCGATCGCGCGGATTTCGTCAAAAAGGTAATAATCCATGCAGCCAAGCGCGCAGATGACCGCCGTGTCCGGGCCGTTCAGGGCACGGATCTTCCGCACGAAGGCCTCGTAGCGCTCGCGGAAATACCGGATTGCCCGCTCGTGGTCCCCGCTCATATAGATCTGCGTCGCGTCGTTCGTACCAAGGTTCAGCACCACGTATTTCGCGGGATTCCCGGAAAAGTCATAGGCTTCGAACCGCTCCGGCACGGATCCCCGAGCTTCCCCGAGCCGTTCCTCAATGATACGGTCGGTATATTCGTAGATTGTCTCCATGGACGGCAGCCCCTGAAGCGGTGAATCCGGCTGGTTTGATACGCTGATGCCGCTGACCGATATGAAGCGCGGCCGAAGTCCGAGCTTCGCGGCCGCCATCGCGCCGTGGGTCCGAAGACCGTCCTCCTCCGATGGGACAAATTCATGCATGACCTCATTCGTCGCGTTGCCGAAGCCGCAGGTAATCGAATCGCCGATGAATTCGATCACCGGGCGGCTGTCCTTTGCGGCCGCTTCGATCTCGCCGTCGCAGCAAAGCGTGCGCAGTCCGAGTTCTCCGCGGAGATTTTCCGTCAGCTTTACGATCCGCAGCTCGTGCGTTTCCGGCGACCTGCTTTCAAAAAGCTTCACCTCATGCGCATCTTCGGACACTTCCTGCCGAAGTACTTCCTCGCCGTCCATAAACACCGCGATCCACGGCCAGTCGGGCGGAGCATTCTCCATCCCGGGAAGCACAATGCCCGGCATCACTGAAAAGTCCGCCGCAAGCGCAGTGCCGGTAAACCGGAAGCGCCAGGTCCCGAGCGTGTAATTGCAGTAAAGGACGCCTTCCACGCTGTCAAAATAACTTCTTCCCTCCGTGCGGATCTTCGAACGAAGCTCCGAAACGGGTATTTTATTCATCATACAACCTTTCTCCTCAGAATCCGTACTCTTCGAGCCACTCCGCGCAGAGCTCGCCCCAGTGGGTGACATGCGGAATATCCATCCCGAGGTCGTTATGGCCGTCCGCCATCGCAAGACCATGGACACCTTGTGTGAAAATGTGCAGCTCGTACGGAACGCCTGCGTCCTGCAGCGCCTTCGCGAGGCACATGCCGTGGCGGCCGTCGTCCGACATCGTCTGCCAGATGAACATCGGCGGCGTGTCGGCTTTCACATTCTTCTCGATTGCGAAATACATCCGCTCCTGCAGCGGCGTCTTCTCCGGATCGAAGCCCGGCGCGCCCTCCGGCCAGAGGTATGTCTTCGTGAAGGGTTTCGCAGCCGCCAGCCAGACCTTCAGGTTGCCCTCGACGTCCAGCGTTCCGTCCGCTTTCCTGTGGTGCGCAATTGGGAAGATCGCGGCGTCATTCCTGATCGCCTGTTCCAGAAGGCGACGATTTTCCTCACAAAAGATCATGCGTTTACCCCCCTGATCAAGCGGTATAAATACTCTCGAAGGTCTCGCGGTTTCTCGAGAAATGGGAGAAGAATTCGAATGCCTGATAACTCATTTCCGGGGTCGGCCAGTGCGGCATGTTCATCGTCCCCATGAGGCGCGTCCTGACGACGCCGTCTTCAGACGGGAAGGACGCGATGTGATGCACAAGGCCCTGACGCTCCACCTTTTCGCCGCAGCCCTCCTCAAGCGGGATGCCAAGCACCGCCTCGGTTTCCGATACATCCGTGCGGTCCTTCATTGCCATAACCTCCGAAAGCGCGACTTCCCTGCCGTGATTGACGCGGATCCAGGAATTCAGGCCGTCGACAAGGTCCTGCGGCCCGCCGTCTCTGCCGAGGAAGCCCGTGTAATTATAGAAGGGGAAGCGGAAGCCGTCGAGCGCTCCGTAAATATTCATTACCGGCATATAGGTGCCAAGCCCGATCGCGCGCGGCACTCCGTCAAAAGGCTCCTGCGGCTCCGGTCCGATCGCTTCCCCGCAGTAGGCGTTGTCGATCGGCGCGCCGCACGGCGCAACTGCCGCGAAGATGTCGGGGCGCTTGTTTCCGAGCATGTTCGACATAAAACCGCCGTAGGAGAAGCCGCAGGCATAGATGCGCTCACGGTCAACAGGATAGAGCTCTTCCGCCTTCTTCAGGATCTCCTCGATCACGCTGTCAATCTCGATCGAAGGCACAATGACGATCCATTCGCGCTTCGCCGCCTCCTGAACCCAGCCCCAGCCGTCAATAATCGAGATCGGATTAAAGCCGCCATGCAGGACTACGACACAGGGATACTTCCTGCCAGCGTTTTCCGGACGGAACGCGGAAACCGGAACAAAAGAATTCCAGCGCTTCGCAAGGTTCTGCGGAGCATCAAACGGAGTCGGATCATAGACATAGCCCGTGTCTTTCCCGTACTCGGACCAGCTCATCGGATCATTTTCGCCGTGGAATTCCTTAACCATCCCAAGCTTTGCCCAGTAGGCCAGGACCTCCGGGGAGTGATCATCCCGGCTCATCGTCACAGGCTCCATCATCTTTCCGACGACTTCGATATATCCGCCGTCCTTTAAGGCCTGCAGATCAACTTTATCATTAAATGTGGTATAGAGATCACGGATACGGTCAATCCGGCCCTTTCCGTCGGTCATTACAAACTGTCTGTCCAGGATCAGATCCAGCGGATCGATCTTCGGCATTTCACGTCGCGGCATTATATTTCCTCCTCTTTCTTTCAGTTCAGTTTTCTGAGAACTGTCGTCTCTTTTCTTCCTCTTGCAAAGACATGGTCGCTGTACGATTCGATTACCAGCCCGTCTCCGGTAAATTTCAGGTCATAATACTGCTCGTTGCAGGTCTCAACCATCCTGAATGTCAGGCGAAGGAGATCGTCCTCCTTCCAGGCAGCGCTCGCAAGCGCGATCGACGCGAGACCGTCAACGGCATTCTCCTTCCGGCTGCCGTCCATCGCCGCAATGACCTGTTTCTCTTCTTCCTTCGCGTTTATGATATCGAGTATAAGCCCGTGCGGGTCAAAGCGGACGGCGAGTGTTCTGACACCGTCATCCTTCGGATCCGGGACAAAGGGATTCGACTGTCTGAACGCCAGATATCCTTCTGTCACCTCATATTTTCCCTGCACGATCTCCTGCTTCGGGGAAATCCGCGAACGTTCAGGCCGCGGCAGCGCAAGCATCGACATGCGGCGCTTAAGATGCGCGGAAGCTTCCGTATTCTCCGGAAGCGCACCCTGGTCCGGCGCGGGAAGGCTTCTGTACCATTCCCAGATCGTATCCAGCGCCTTCTGCGGCATTTCGCCGCCGGTCGATCCGGAAGCGTTCTCTGTGATCGCCAGAATCATATTATACTTCGGGAAGACGATCGTGAACTGACCCATCGCTCCGTCCGCGCGGTATACGCCCTCCGGACGGCACATCCAAATCTGGAAGCCGTAGCCGACAAAATTGTCCTCGGCAGGCGGATTCACGGCGCGCTCTGTGGCGGATTCGTTCTGAAGCGTAGTCGCAAGGCGTACATATTCCTCCGAAAGGATCCGTTCGCCCTCCCATACGCCGCCGTCAAGGTACAGCTTCATCAGCCGCAGATTATCCTCGGTCGTCGCAAAAAGTCCGCCGCCGCCCATTTCCATGCCGTCCTCCATGCAGATGCACTTAAGGTTTCCGGCATCTATCCCGATCTTATCAAAAAGCCGCGGCTTCAGATAATCGATCAGGCCAAGCCCGGTTTTCTCGCGCACCATTGCGCCAAGAAGCGTCGAGCCGGTTGAATTGTACATGAATGCCGTGCCGGGTCTGTGCACAACCGGGGTCGCGAGGAACTGATCGATCCAGTCCGCACCGCCCATCGGCATTGTTTCCATACCGCAGCCCATGCAGAGGACGTCTCTCACCGTGAGAAGCTTCAGATTCTCCGAAGGGTTCGCCGGCGCGCGGTCTGGAAAAATGTCGATCACGCGCTCATTAAGACTTAGGATGCCCTCGGTGACAGCGATGCCGACCGCCGTCGCGGCGTAGGTTTTTGTATGGGACTGCAGGCCGTGAATGAGGCCCGGGGCGTAGGGCGCCCACCAGCCCTCCGCGAGAACCTTTGAATTCCGCATGATCATCAGCCCGTGCGGCTCGGTCCAGCCTTCCTCCAGGCGGTCAAGAAGCCATTCGACGGATCCGGACGGAATACCGGCGGACTCCGGCGTGCAGCGTTCAAATTCTTTCCGTATCATTTTTTGCTCCTCGTCCTGTCTCACTGCTTCTCTTCGGCTGATTCGCCCGGAAGCGCCCACTCAAATGCCGGAACCAGGCAGGAATTCCAGAATTTCCAGTTATGTATGCCCGGAGTTACGTGATATCTGTGCGGCACGCCCTGCCCGGTGAGGAAGCGGTCAAAGGCGTTATTGGCCTCGATCAGAAAATCCTCCGAGCCGCAGGCCATGAAAATCTCCGGAAGGGCTTTTCCTTCGGCAAGGCGTTTCTTCACAAGGACTTCAGGACTGTGGTCGGTTTCCGCCGCCTTCGAGAGATCGCCGAATACGTTCTCATAATATGCGCGGTTTGCTATCGGATTGTCATCGGTCATCTCTGCGAGCCCGTTCACGATCAGCGCGCTTGACAGCGCGATAACCCTGCCGTAGCGTTCAAACATCAGGCCGGTGTGCAGCGCGCCGAAGCCGCCCATCGAAAAACCGCCGATGATGCAGTTTTCACGGCTCGTATCCAGGCCGAATGCCCGTCCGGCGTAGCTCAGAAGCTCCTCGCCGACAAACTGCGCGTACTTCTCGCCTGTGCTTTCCTTATCGACGTAGAAACTGTTGCGGCCGTTCGGCATCAGAACCGCAAGATTATACTCGCCCGCGAGCTCCCGGATCGGAGACCCGGTAATCCAGTCCGAAGCATTGCCGCTGTAGCCGTGCAGAAGCACAAGGACCTTCGGCGCCCGGCTGTAATGCGGATTCTGGCCTGCCATAAAAGGCGGGACATCATTCGGAAGAACCGCCCAGAAATCAGTCTGGCCGGAAAGTGCCTGGGAATAATAATCAACATGGAAAAGTGCCATTCTCAAATACCTCCGTTACAAAGCTATATTCATTATACTCTTCCGGGTTCCCGCCTTCTTTCAGAAATGTACACGACACTTGCAAAATTCTGATAAAAGGGGACAGGCTGAACGGATCGCATTAATGCAATCCGTTCAGCCCGTCCCTTTTTATCTTTTATACGTAGGCCCGAAGGAATTCAATCGTTGTCCCGATGACTTCCTTCGTCCAGAAATACTGTCCGTGGTTGGCGCCCTGTACCTTCCAGAATTCCGCGCGTTTACCGCAGGAACGGAGCTTGTTGTACATGATCAGGCTCTGTTCGAAAGGCACAGTCACGTCCCGGTCCCCGTGCATCAGCAGGAATGGCGGATATTCATTCTCCTCATGAATATAACTCACCGGGCTGATAAGATCAGCCGCATCCGCGCGCTTTGCGCCTTCTTCGCC
>CAMOZF010000118.1 GCA_946630765.1 uncultured Lachnospiraceae bacterium
GTTGTAGATCTTGCCGTAGTCGGTATAGAGGCGCATATTGACCGTGATATTCGGATAGAGTGCCTCGAAATCTTTGATCGCCTTCTCATAGATCGCGGTCTGCGTTTTATTGGTGTCATTCTTGGCCCAGAAGGTGATCTCATACTGCTTTCCCGTGTCGAATTCCTCCGGCACCGAGAAGGCGGAGCGCTTCGCGGAGCCGTGGCAGGAGGTGAGCAGGAGGGCCGAGAGGACCAGGAGCAATAGAACCGGGAGGGTGTATCTGTGATGATGGGATGTCTCGGCGTGCCTTCGGCTTGCTCGACATGACACCCCTGTCATCCTGAGCGAGCGAAGCGAGTCGAAGGATCCCATTCGTTTGGAAAATTTGCTCATCCCTTTGTACCTCCTCTCGAGACGCCCTCCATGATCTTCTTGTGGAACAGCAGGAAGATCACGATCAGGGGGACGGAGATGACGACGACGGCCGCCATCATGGCAGGAATGTTCTCGCGGCCGAAGCCGTTTTCGCGGATCTCCTGGATGCCATTGCTGACCAGGAAGTAATTCTGATCATCGGTAATGAGCCGCGGCCAGACGTAGCTGTTCCAGCACTCGATGACCTTGAGAATGATGATCGTGATAATCGTCGGACGGCAGATCGGAATCATGACGCGGAACAGGTATTTCAGGTCCCGCGTACCATCCACCTTTGCCGCGTAGTACAGCTCGTCCGGCACCTGCGCGAAATTCTCCCTAAGAAGGTAAATATAGAAGACCGAGGCAACTGAGGGCAGGATCAGGCCCGGGAAGGTGTTCCGCATGCCCCAGTTCGTGATGGTCACGAAGTTCGTGATGATCACCAGTTCATTCGGGATCATCATCAGCGCAAGGAACAGGGTGAACAGGAAGTCTCTTCCGCGGAAATTCAGCCGCGCGAAGGCGTAGGCGGAGAAGACGATCACGACGATCATCATGGCCGTCGTAATGACCGTGAAGATGATCGTGTTCAGGAAATATTTCGCAAGCGGGACGGTCCGGAAGGCGTCGATATAGTTCTGAAGGGTCGGCTGCAGCGTGAAGAAAGCGGGCACGTATTCGCTGTTGTAGGCGCTGTAGCTCTTGACGGAGCTCAGGATCATCCAGTAGAAGGGGAAGAGGACCACGAGTCCCCAGACCGTCAGAAGCGTGTAGACAATGACGTTTCGCACGATATTTGAAGTCTTCGCGCGGCGTTCGAGCTTCTGCAGTTCTTTTTGGCTGTTCATCGTTCGTCCTCCTTTCTCAGTTATAGGTGACGCTGCGGCGGCTGACGGTCAGGTTGATGACGGTGATCGTCAGTACGATCGCAAACAGGATGATTGCGGCGGCCGAGGCGTAGCTCGGGTAGCCGCCGGAGTTTCCGTAGAGCATGTCATAGACATAGCCGACGATGGTATTCATGCCGGCGGAATTCAGGTCGGTTCCGAAAAGCGCGACGGCGTCGGAGTAGGCCTTGAAGGCGCCGATAAAGCCGGTGATGACCAGGTAGAAGATCATCGGGCTGATCATCGGCAGCGTGATCTTCCGGAAAATGCGCCATTTCGAGGTCCCGTCGACCCGGGCGGCATTGTAATAGTCCTGGTTGACCGAAGCGAGCGCGGAGGTCAGGATCAGGATCTTGAAGGGCATGACGATCCAGACGGTGTAGAAGCAGAGCACGAACATTTTGGCCCAGTAGGGACCGTCGATGAAATCGACCGACTTCCCGCCGAAGAGGTTGATCAGCAGGTTCACGAGGCCGTCCGAGTAGGCGGTTTTCTTGAAAAGGATCATGAAAACGAGGCCGACCGCAAGGGTGTTCGTGACGTAGGGCAGGAAGAAGAGTGTCTGGTAAAGCTCTTTCAGCTTCGGAATCGACGAAAGCCCGACGGAAATCAGAAGCGCCAGCCCCGTCGACAGCGGAACCGTAATGATAACGAGGATGAAGGTGTTCTTCACGGCCTGCAGAAAGTAGGGATCGTGCAGGACGTAGGAGTAGTTGTAGAGGCCGATGCCGAAATAGCTCTGCGACGCCGAATTGTAGCCCTCTTCAAAGGAATAGACAAATACGTCGATCAGCGGATAGATCATGAAGAGGCCTAAAAAGGCGATCGCCGGCAGCAGGTACAGCCAGCCTTTCATGCTTTTATTTTCCATGTGCTTCCTCCTTTAGCCAAGCGGCTTCTGGTCGCCGAAGTACAGCCGTTCTTCGGTGTCGGCGCTGAAAAGGTGCACCTTGTAGGGCTTTAAGCGGAAACGGACGGTGGAACTACTGGTGTCGGGCCGGTTCTCTGCGCTGATGATCGAGCGGATCTGAACATTTTCGCAGAAATCGTGGTGGGAGATGACCGTGATGTCGCGGCCCATTACCTCGACTGCGCGAAGATTCAGGCACAGCGGGCCCTCGGGATCGAGGATGAAGCCCTCCGGCCGGATGCCGACGAAGACGTCCTGATCCGAAACGCCGGGCACCTCAAGCACTGCCTCTTCGCCGATGTAGAGATTTTCACCGGTGACAAAGCCCTTGAACACATTGATCGGCGGCGTGCCGAGGAATTTGGCGACGAAGAGGTTTTTCGGATCGTCATAGACGTCCTGCGGCTTTCCGATCTGCTGCACGAGGCCGGCCGACATAACGACGATCAGGTCGGAAATGCTCATCGCCTCCTCCTGGTCATGCGTGACGAAGATCGTCGTGACCTGGGTTTCCTGCTGAATCCGCCGAAGCTCCTCTCTGGTCTGCAGACGGAGCCGGGCGTCGAGGTTTGAAAGCGGCTCGTCGAGAAGCAGAACGCGCGGCGTCTTCACGAGGGCGCGCGCGATCGCGACACGCTGCTGCTGGCCGCCGGAAAGCTCCGAGGGCTTCCGCTGCATGAGCTGGTCGATCTGGACAAGCTTTGCCGCCTCCAGTGCCTTCTCCTTCATCGCCTGCTTGGTCATTTTCTCTTTTCCGCGCAGGTTCCCCAGAGGAAACATGATGTTCTCCTCGACCGTGAGATGCGGATAGAGTGCATAGTTCTGGAAAACGAGTCCGACCCCGCGGTGCTCCGGCTCGAGACGCGTCACATCCTGATCTCCGAAAAGGATCCGGCCGTCCGTCGGCTTCTGCAGGCCGCTGATCAGATTCAGCGTCGTCGATTTGCCGCAGCCGGAGGGCCCGAGAAGGCCGATCAGCCTGGCGTCCGGAATCTCAAAGTTGAAATCGTTGACAGCGATCACGTCCGCGCCGCCTTTGTTGCGGTTCGGAAATTTCTTGGTAACATGTTCAAGTACAACCTTCATATGCTCCTCCCGTAAAAAGCATGGTTCTTCAATAACTGAATCATAGCAGAATGACAGCCAAAAATCAATAAAAAACAGCTTCGCGGAGCGCTTGCATTCTTCTTTCTCATATGATAAGGTGTAAATACGAAAGGAAGGGAAATGAGAAGACAGATCAAGGCGTATTCCGGGAAGCGTTTTCCGGAGAAGAAAAAGGCAGAGCGGCGGCCCAAAAAGTCCCGAAAAGACGCGGAGCTTCAGGCAAAGCTTCTGACCCGCATTCCGGCGGATTATATCGACCTCTTTCCGATGGCGCGGTCGATCCGGCGGCATTTCGTGCTGCATCTGGGACCGACAAATTCCGGGAAAACTCATGAGGCAATGGAAGCGCTGAGAGAGGCCGGATCCGGCATCTATCTCGGGCCGCTGAGGCTTCTTGCGTACGAGCAGTATGAGCAGATGAACCGGGACGGCTTTCCATGTTCTCTTGTGACCGGCGAGGAGCGTTACGAGGCGGAGGGCGCCTGCTTCCAGTCGTCCACGATCGAAATGCTGCCTCTCGCGCGAGAATTTTCCTGCGCTGTCATCGATGAAGCCCAGATGTGCGCGGACCGCGACCGGGGCGGGGCCTGGACCGCGGCGATCCTCGGCGTATGCGCGCCGGAGGTGCATGTCTGCGCCGCGCTTTACGCAAAGGACCTTCTGATCCGCATGATCACTGAATGCGGCGACAGCTATGAGCTCGTCATGCACGAGCGCCTGACCCCGCTTCTTGTCGAGAACGCCCGCTACCGGATGTCGCACGACACGAAAAAGGGCGACGCGCTGATCGTTTTCTCGAGGAAAAATGTCCACGCGGTCGCGGCGGAGCTGCATGAGCGCGGCTTTAAAACCAGCATCATCTACGGCGCCCTTCCCTATGACGTGCGGCACGAGCAGGCGCGGCTTTTCTCGGCGGGGGAGACGGACGTCGTCGTCGCAACCGATGCGATCGGCATGGGCATGAATCTGCCGATCCGGCGGATCGTCTTTCTTGAAAACGACAAATTCGACGGCATTTCCCGCCGCCCGCTGGAGGACGAGGAAATCCGGCAGATTGCCGGCCGCGCGGGCCGCTACGGGCGCTATCCCGAGGGCTATGTGACCTCGGAAGCCGGCAGAAAGCAGATCCGAAACGCCCTGGAAACGGAGAGCCTTCAGCTTCAGGCGGCGGTGATCGGCTTCCCGGAGACGCTTCTTTCGATCGACCTTCCGCTTGTCGAAATCCTCCGGCGCTGGGACCGGCTGAGTACGCATCCCGGCTATATCCGGGCCGATACCAAGCGCATGATCGCGCTCTGCGAGATGATACAGGACCTCTCGACGGACCGGAACTTCCTTTACCGCTGCCTGATGCTGACATTTGACGAGGATGACGAGAAGCTTCTGAGTCACTGGAAGGATATGTGCGCCGCCGAGGCCCGCGGGAAAAAATACCGGGTCGCCAAATACATCCCGGATGATGCGAAGATCAGCGCCGCGGGAAGCAGTCTGGACGAGCTGGAATACCTGTTCCGCCTCTGCGATCTTCTGTACAGCTACTGCGAGCGCTTTTCCCATCCGGAGCACCGGGAGGAGCTGATGCTTGTGAAAAACCGGATCTCCAAAGCCATCCTCTCGATCCTTTCGAAGCAGCGCCTCAGCCCCAGAAGATGCCGCTTCTGCGGACGCAGAATCCCCTGGAACCATCCCTACGCGATGTGCGAGAGCTGCTACCGCAGAAGATACCGGCGATACTGATTTCGTGCGCTTTTCACAAAAAAGCAGAGATTCCCTCTTGACCTTTTTGGATTTTGGGATAGAATACAATCAACAGCAGTCGTTCGAAAGGAGTGTAGCTATGCACGACAAAGTTAAAATCGGTCTGATGCCGAACCACCGCGAGGTATTCAACATCGATACCGCCCGCGAAGAGTATGACATCATTATGCCCATCATTCACGCCCAGATGCCCGATTATGTGGAGTGGGTTGAAATCGATGATATCTGCGAGCAGGGAATGGCCTGCCATATTGATGATATCGAGCCCATCGTCCAGCGCTTCAAGGAGGCGAATATCGACGCGATTTTCAGCCCCTTCTGCGATTTCGGTGAAGAGTCCGTGGTAACCGGCGTTGCGAAGCAGTTCATGCTCCCCACGCTGATCTGGGGCACCAAGGATAAGATCTCTACCTATGAGCACCGTGAAAAGGAAACCCAGTGCGGCGTCTTTGCTGCGACGAAGGTTCTGAGAAACTACGGTGTGACCTTCAGTTATATCTGGAACTGCGAAGCCAATTCCCCGGATTTCGTTGTCGGTTTTGAGAAATTCGTCAGGGTCGTGAATGTGATGAAGAATCTCAGAAACGCCAACATCGCCTCGATCGGCGACCGCCCGGCCGGCTTCTACAGTGTCATTCACAACCAGCTGCAGCTGATCAAGAACTTCAACATTTCCGTGAAGCCGATCGCCCTTTCCCAGGTGACTGCAGAAACCGAGCGGATTCTCAAGGAATGCTCTCAGGAGCTGAAGGACTATATCGCGGACTTCTCTTCGCGTATCGACTGCTCGGAAGTCGAGGATCCGGAATTCGTTCCGAGAGTCTGCGCCGGCGTTATGGCGATTGAAGGTCTGATGAAGAAGAATCACTGCCGCGCGGCCGGCTTCGACTGCGGCGGTGTCGGACGTGCTGTCGGCATCTCTGCGGCAGGCTGCGTCATTGAAGGCGAGCTTGCGGACCGCGGCCTTCCGACCGGCTGCGAG
>CAMOZF010000119.1 GCA_946630765.1 uncultured Lachnospiraceae bacterium
ATGTGCCTGGTTGTCCAGTCCGTCATCGCACAGAAGTCCTGTCTGTCCGCCGGGGAAGGCGTGCAGGTCCAGGATCGCGTAGATTCTGTACTTCTCGCACCAGTCCAGCACCTCGTCAAGATGTGCTAAAGTGTCCTCTCTCCACTGGTATCCGGGTTCCTCCTTCAGGATCAGTCGCGCCGACATCGGAAGGCGTACCGAATTGAAGCCAATCTCCGCCATTCTCCGGATATCCTCTTCCTGCAGATAGCTCTTCATCCAGCGGATCCAGTATGCATCCGCATAGCCTCTTCCGCAGAGCTCTGCGATTGTCTGATCCATGGATCTTCCTCGGTCCATGCGGTCCGGGAGGATGAGGCCCCCTCCCATCATCATCGGTTTCCCGATCGTTAAAGGCGCTCCGATCATGAAGCCCTCCGGATTCATCCAGTTCCCGACACCCATGCCGCGAAGAATCACTTCTTCGCCTCTGCCGTTATACAGTTTTCGGCCGTCCGCATGGAGAAAGCCCCTGACGCATTCGTTCGTATATTTACTCATATGGTTCCCCTTTCAAAAAAGCGGGCACCGTGCCCCGAAAAACATTTTTCGAAAGCTCCGGTGCCCGCCTGGTCTGTCCGTTCTATACTGTAACTCTGTGCCGCGCCCCGTCCGAAACACTCCGCGTTTCCTGTGTCGGGAGGCGATTTCCTTCAGAGTGAGATCAGCCCTTGACACCGCCGACGACGATACCCTTGACGAAGTACTTCTGTACGAAGGGATATATCGCAAAGATCGGGAGGATACCGATCACGGCGATCGCCATTCGGACGGAAGCCGAAGGCAGATTCATCTGATTCGCATGCTGTTGCATCTGCGTATTGTTCTGAAGGAACTGAATATTGGTCATGATATCATTCAGAAGCGCCTGAATACTGTACAGGTTCTTTTGTGTTACAAAGTAAATACTGTTCGTCCAGTCGTTCCAGAAGCCGAGTCCGGTCATAAGACCGATGGTCGCGAGCATCGGCTTCGACAGCGGAAGCATGATCCGGAAAAGAATTCCGTACTCCCGCGCTCCGTCGATTCTTGCCGCTTCGACAAGCTCATTCGGAATTGAGGCCGTGAAATAGGAACGCATCATGATGATGTTGAATGCACCCAGAAGCTTCCATGGAATAATCAGCGCCCAGAAGGTATTCTTCAGATGCAGGAAATTCGCGTACATCATGTAAGCCGGAATGATACCGCCGTTGAAAAGCATCGTGAAGAAAACAAAGAAGGCGAAGAAATTTCTTGCCGGCATTTCTCTTCTGGAAAGAGGGTACGCAAAGAGCACAGTCAGCATGATATTGCTGACGGTACCAATGGCCGTCACGAGAAGCGTGATCTTGTATGAGGTCAGGATCTGCGATCCGGAGTTCATCAGATATTTGTAGGCGTCCATGCTGACCTTCCAGGGCCAGAACCAGTAACCTTTCTGTGTGAGAGCCGCTTCTTCCGTGAATGAAGAGCTGATCAGAAGTACAAACGGCAGTACGCACAGCAGACACAAAATGATAAATAACAGATTAAGAATGAACTGTTGTCCTTTATTTTTCTGTACCATAATCTGCCTCCTTAGAACAGTGCGCTGTCTTTATCCAGCTTGCGAACCAGGGCATTGACGCCGACCACCATCAGGAAGCCGATGACGGACTGGATAAATCCGATCGCCGAAGAACGTCCGATATCATTGGACTGTGTAATTGCCTTAAACACATAGACATCGATTGTATCTGTCACAGAAGCCAGGATTGAGGAATGCATCGGGATCTGATAGAACAGGCCGAAATCCGAGTACATAATGCCGCCGACCGACATCAGGAACAGGGTGATCGCTGTGTGCTTCAGACCCGGAAGCGTGACATACAGTGTCTGTTTCCAGGGGCCTGCGCCGTCCAGTGCCGCTGCCTCATACTGGGATTCGTCGATACCGACAACCGTCGCGTAGTAGACGATACTGGAGTAACCGAAGCCCTTCCACAGATGCACAAAGGTCAGGATAAAGGGCCAGTATTTTTTTACGGAATACCACATGATCGGCGAGCCGCCGGTGGCTTCGATCATTTTATTGAACACGCCGTTCTCAACACTTAAGAAACCATATACCACATAGGATACGATGACCATCGACATCAGATGCGGAATAATAATCAGAGTCTGATAGACTTTCTTGGCTCCGGCGCTGCGCACCAGATTCAAAAGGATCGCCGTCGTAATCGCGAAGACCTGGCCAAGTACGATGAAAACAATATTGTAAAGAAGCGTGTTCCGGATATAGGTCAGCATGTTGCTGGACTTGAACAGGAAGGTAAAGTTGCTGATTCCCGTCCATTCGCTTCTGAAAATGCCAAGCTGGTAATTGTATTTCTTGAACGCAATGATAATGCCCGCCATCGGAATGTAGTTATTGATGATGAGATAGATCACGCCTGGCGCAATCATTGTCAGCATCTCGATGGCCATAATTTTCTGGCTGATCTTTATGCCGCCTTTTTTCTTTTTCATAACAGTCTCCTTTATGCCGGATTCATTTCGTAAAGAAGAGGCACTGGGAGCTCCCTATGCGGCTTTTTTGCGGAATACAAAGGGAGCCCCCGGATTCGTAATAATTATTTCTTGTTTGCCAGGAATTCGTCAATCTGACGTTGCTTCTCGGCGATAACCTTGTCTTCGCCGTTTGCGGCCATTTCGTCCTTGGCCTGCTGGATGAATTCATCTACATCCACAGAACCGGACATAATGGTCTGCCAGTAGTTTGTGTAAACCGTCTTGCAGTTGGTCCACTCGTCTTCTACAGCCGAAGGATCAAAGACCCAGCCGTCGATAACGGAGTACTCGCAGGTGTCCTTACACCAGTTGTAAAGATCTGTAAAGTAGGTGGGGCCGTCGTCTACATTCGGGTAAGAGATTTCGGAGCCGGGCATGCACCATTTCAGCGCTGCCATGCCGTAGCCGCAGGTTGAAGGATCCTTGCCTTCGAGATAAGAGAAGGTGCCATCTTCATTGACCGTATAATGAACGCCTTCAATACCATTGTTGATGAAACGGGAGATGACTTCATCCTCGTAGATCAGCTCCAGCGCGCGGTATGCCTCTTTCTTGTGAAGAGAGTTGGCGCTGATGCAGTAGCAGGCGGTGCCGATGTTGCCGCAGGCTGCGAAGGGCTCGGACATGGCGCGTACACGGGTGCATCCGTCTACTGTGGAGATGCCGTACCAGTCAAAGTAGCAGCAGCCGACGCCGGCCTTAACCTGGCCGAGTGCGGATTCGGAGTTGGACATGATATCCTTTGTGATGTAGCCTTTTTCAAACTGTTCTCTTGCCCAGCGGCAGAACAGGATGTAGTCTTCATCATCAAAAAGGCTGTGAACCTTGGTGTCCTGGCTGCAGTTCCCAAGAACGCCGACGCCGTCGGTCAGCGGATCCCAGGTCCAGCCGGAGCAGAGGGTTGTGCCGTTCGGAACGATCGGGTATTTGTCGGGATAGGTTTCATGGCACCAGTCAAGGAATGCGGAAATGTCATCAAGCGTGACGTCCTGTTCTGCTGTCCACTTGCCATAAGCGTTGAAAACTTCGTTGTCAATTGTCAGTGATACATAGTGGCCGTAGTCTACGAGCTGCGGAATGCCGCAGAGCTGTCCGTCTACCGAGCAGCCGTCCGTGAAAACGCCCTGCCAACGGTCGTAAACTTCCTTCGACGTCAGTGTTTCGTCATCCCAATACTCCTGAATCGGAATGATGAGACCTTTCTGGAGTTCCTCTTTCAGAGTCATGCCGCCCATCGTACGGAAAACATCCACATCGCTGCCGGTCAGTGCAGTATTCAGAACACTGTTCAGATTACCGAAAGATACATATTCAGCCGCGTATTCGATGCCGTACTTCGGAATAGAGTACTCGTTCAGCTTCGCAAGCACATCCGGTGCGCCGGAAACATCATAAATGGTCGGGAAGTAGAATGTCACCTTGGTTGCTTCACCAGTGCTGCCGCTGTTGTCAGCAGTTGTGTCATCCGCCTTGCTGTCATCGGCCGCCTTGGTGTCGGCTTCTTGGCTGGTGGAATTTCCTCCGTTGCCGCCGCAGGCTGCAAGAGACAGAACCATGGCAAGCGCCAGAAGAAGCGCAAGCATCATCTTGATTGTCTTTTTCAT
This sequence comes from uncultured Lachnospiraceae bacterium, assembly GCA_946630765.1. Next base: position 4,176 of record CAMOZF010000119.1, read on the forward strand.
TGTTTCCTCCTTCAATGATGGGGAATCATCCCCTCTTTTTGTCCGGATGATCCGTTATTTTTCCCGGATCAACTGTATAAAGTATAAAAAATCCGACCGGAAAAAGACACCAAAAAACCGACTCCGCTTTCTGTAAAAAAGACTGCCGGAGTCGGTTTTGGAATCATTTTGTCGATTTTCTGATTTTTGGTTTGTGTTTTATGACACTGCCTTTTTAAGATCCGTGCGCTCTTCTTAAAACGCACTCATTCCTGTTCTTTTGCGGTATTTCTCATGAATTCGTCCAGCTGCCGCTGCTTCTCGGCGATCACGATATCTTCTCCTGCCGCCTGCATCTCCTCCCGGGCCGCAATCACAGTGCTGTCCACGGGAAGCGCTCCGGAAAGGAGCGGAAGATAATACTTTTCAAGCACCTCTGAACAGGCCGAATACTCTTCGTACACCGGCTCGGAATCGAAGCTGAAGCCGTAGCAGCGTGTCTTCAGCGACTCACGGTTATGTTCCCAGAGGCGGTCGAAAAAATCCGCACCGTTCTCCTGCAATGGAAATGCGTGCCCGCCGCCGGGAAAGTTGTAGAACTGGGATGCCGCCGCGTAGCCGCATTCCGCCGCTGTCTTTCCCCCCGGATATGAAATCGTACCATCCCAGTTTTTTACATAAGTCACATTTTCGATTCCGTTATTCAGCAGGATATCCAGTTCCGGGTCGGTATAAAGTGCTTCCAGCGCCCGGAATGCGAGATCCGGGTGCTCCGACGCCGCCGCAATCATATAGACCGAAACCGATACATTCCCGGAAGGCGTCCAGTTGCCGACCTCCCGGAAACGGGTCCGGACAATCCCCGGAATATAATTCACGCCGTACATATCGATACAGGCTGCCGCCTCGTCCTTCAGGATCGACGCAATTGGATACTCCGCAATGCTTAAGACATCCTTCCTGGTCCAGCCCTTTTCATACCAGCTTCTGGCCGTCCGGCAGAGCATGAGATAATCTTCGTCCTCAAATATACTGTGTACCGTGAGGTCCGACTGTCCCCGGTCGCTGATGATGCCGGCCGCATTCGCGGTGCCGCCGGTTCCGCCGAGGCTGTCCCAGGTCCAGAAATCAAGAAAGGTATATCCGGCGCCGGCGATTGTCGTGCGCTCCGGATATCTTTCGTGGATTTCCGCCAGAATTTCATCCGCTCTTCCCAGCGTGATTTCCTCGTCCTGTTCGATTCCGAGATCCGCCGCAATGTCCTCATCTATATTCAGCGACAGGTAATGCCCGTAATCCGCCAGGTGCGGAACGCCCCAGATCCGTCCGTCGATTTTTACGGCGTCGGCGTATTCATCCCACATCTCATGAAAGGACGAAGACGCCTTCTCCCAGTATTCCGTAAGATCGAGAATCTCTCCTCGGTGCTTTCGCATCTGCATGCTGCCGAAAAGAATATCCACGGCGCCATCCGAAAGGCGCATGGTCATTTCCTGCTCATAAGAAGTCGCACTTACAAAATCCAGATCGTACACAAATCCATACCGCGCGGCGCTGATCCGGTTCATTTCCTCCTCGACCCGCCCGGAAAGACTCATCTCATAGAAGCTCGGAATACAGATTGTGATGACCGGAACGTCCGGAGGAACGGTCCCGGTTTCCGCGGTCTCCGTCATCTCTTCCTCACTGCTCCTTCCGCCGCAGGATGCCGCAGTAAAAAGAGACAGCAGAAGGAAAACCGTAGCCGCCGCCTTCAATAATTTTTTCATCATTTTCCTTTCTTTCATCCCGTGGTAGTGTCAAGTTCACTACCTGTTTATAGTTCAAAAACCTTGATTCTTCGGGAGATTCAAATAAAAAGAGCATTGACCTCCCTTTTCTGGTA
>CAMOZF010000120.1 GCA_946630765.1 uncultured Lachnospiraceae bacterium
TTCCTCGGGGTCGGCTGCATGTTCTATGTCTACGTCAACGGACAGGCCGCCGGCATGTCAAAGGGTTCCCACATGACGGCTGAATTCAATATCACGAAGCTTCTGCATCCCGGGAAAAATACGCTCGCGGTAACGGTGCTTCGCTTCTGCGACGGCAGCTATATCGAGATCCAGGACATGTACCATATGTCGGGCATCTTCCGCGACGTCGAGCTTCTCGCGGAGCCGCTGCAGGACGCGATTGAGGACGTCTCTTTGAAGGCGGATATGGACGGAAAGCTTCAGGTCGGCATCAAGCTGAGACGGAGCGAGGAAAGCGGCATCATTGAGGACGCCGGACTCCTTTCCTCCGACGCCTGTGTCCGCGCCGTTTTATATGACGGGAAGACGCCTGTCGCAAGCACCGAATGCCGCCCCTTCCCGGACCTCGATCCGGAGTACAGCTCGGAAGAGGCCTCTGCCGCCTTCTCCATGCAAATCGAAAACCCGAAGCGCTGGACGGCGGAGGAACCGAATCTCTATACGCTCGTCCTGGAATCGAACGGCTTCTATATTCCGCTTCGCGTCGGCTTCCGGACAATCGAGCGCCGCGGTCCGGAAGTTCTGGTCAACGGACGCCCGATCAAGGCCCGTGGTGTAAACCATCATGATACCAACACCGATACCGGATGGGCCGTCGGAAGGGAAGCGCTTCTTCAGGATGTTCTTCTGATGAAGCGCCACAATATCAACTTTGTCCGCACGAGCCATTATCCTTCCGATCCGTATTTCTATGATTTATGCGATATTTACGGCCTGTATGTGCTGGACGAAGCGGACATCGAATGTCACGGCATGACCGCGATCGAATGGGACCTGCTCAGTAAGGATCCCGCCTGGCGCAAGGCCTATGTCAGCCGTGTGATGCGGATGGTGTACCGGGACCGGAACCACCCCTCAGTTCTTTTCTGGTCGCTTGGAAACGAGTCTTCCTTTGGTGAGAACCATGTCGCGGCATCCGAGGCCGCGCGAAGCGTCGACGACCGCCTGATCCATTATGAAGCGGCGCGCATCATGCCGCGTTTTACGACCGAAGAGCTGATGGACGATCCCGAGAAGCGCTACGCTCAGCAGGAAGCGCGCGACAAGGCGCCCTGGGACAGCTGCGTGGATTTCGAGTCCGTCATGTACCCCTCGATCGACCGCCTGGAAATGTTCGCAAAGCGCGACGATCCGCGCCCCTTCTTTGTCTGCGAATATGCGCACAGCATGGGCAACAGCCCGGGAAACCTCCGGGAGTACTGGGAGACCATTTACAAATATCCGAAGCTTTTCGGCGCCTGTGTCTGGGAATGGCAGGATCACGGCCTCCGCGCCTTCACCCCGAACGGAAAGCAGTATTTCGCGGGCGGCAATGACTATGGCATGCCCTTCGAGCTGCACGGCGCAAACGGCAACTTCTGTAATGACGGCCTGATCAGCTCCGAGAAAATCCCGCACCCGGCGATGACCGAGCTGAAAAAGGTCTATCAGCCGGTCTATACGGAGCTGCTCTCGGAAAATCCGCTCGCGATCCGTCTTACAGCGCACGATTCCTACGTCCCCGGCCAGCTTGATCTGCAGTATGAGCTCGTCTCGGACCGCGAGGTCCTTTCATCGGGCACGCTGGATCTTACGGGGCTTGAGCCGCTTTCCACACTGGACCTCACGATTCCCTGTGAAGTCCCGGAACAGGAAACGCTCCTGAACCTTCGTTTTACGCTGAAAAAGGCCGCGCTTTACGCTGAGCGGGGCTTCGTCGCAGCTTCTGACCAGCATGTGCTCCACGCCGGCTTAAAGGCCTGTCCTGCGCCTTTTAAGGGCAATCTCTCGCTGACCTCCGAGAAGGCCGGCCAGCGTTTCCGCATCTTCGGGGAAAGCTTCAGTCTGGAATTCGATCTTCTGCACGGCGAGCTGTGTTCCTTCTTCACCAACGGCCGCGAGCTTCTCCTTTCCCCGCTGAAGCCCAACTTCTGGCACGCGCCGACTGACAATGACATTTCCTTCGGGAACGGCATCTGTGAAAAATGGCTCGCGCGCGGCATTGACCGCCTGGTTTCCCGACTCACGGAAGCGCCTGAAATTTTCGGCGACGACGAGGAGCTGATCACCTGGGATGCTCGCACAGTTGTGCGCCGCAGCTTCGGCAGGATCACGCTGAAATTCAGAAAGCGCTGGGGTGCGAACCCGACCGCCACGGTCCTCGACACCGAAGAGGTCTTCACGGTCTTCTCGGACGGCACGCTTGAAGTCAGCACCGCCTTCCGCGAGCTTCCGTTCCCGCGTGCGGAAAAAGAAAACTTCTGGTGGCCGAGGCTCGGCATGACGCTCACAATTCCCGAAGACTTCGACCGCGTGAAATATTACGGCCGCGGCCCCGGCGAAAACTACATGGACCGCGCCTATGCCGCCGATCTTGGCTGGTATAGTGCCTCCGTCCCCGAGCTTCACACGAGCTATGCCCGCATGCAGGCGAACGGCACGCGCACCGACACCCGTGAGCTTCTGGTCGCGGACGCCCGCGGAACAGGCCTTCTTTTCACCGCCCTCTCCGCGCCGTTCTCCTTCACGGTCCACGACTACACCGACCAGGCCCTCACAAAATCCTGGCATGAGTATGAACTGCAGCGCGGCGGCCGCACCGTCATCGACATCGACCTCGCGGAAACCGGCATCGGCAGCAACTCCTGCGGCCCCATCCCGCTCGACAAATACCGCCTCAGCCTCAAAGACCGCGACCTCTCCTACGCCTTCCGCATCAGCCCCGTCAATCAATAAGCGCCCGGGGGACACTTTTCGGGGCCGTCGCTGACGCATTTACTTTAACGAAAAAGGGAAGAAAAGACTCCTTCCCCCTGCGCGTGACGGCCTTTATCCGCTAAAACCTTCGCCGTGCGCCATCCGGCTATGCTTGCTCGCTCAAACTCATTCGTTCAGGCCTTAAAAATCCAAGGATTTTTATAGGCCTGAACTTCATTTCAGACAGTCTCGCTCGGCTGCGCGCCGTCAGGCGCCCGTATGCTCGGTTTCAGCGGCGGCCTTAGCGCAGGACAGAAGGAGCACTTTTCTCCCCCTATACGGTACATGGAAATGCGTCAGCGCCGGCATCCGAATGTGTCCCCCGGGCGCCGGATCAGCTGTCGGCTGCGCGGAAGGAAAAAGTGTTCCTCCTGAATGCGCTCTCTCCCGCCATCAAAATGCAGGAAAGAGCAAGAAGGCGCGGGGCCGAGCGAGACTGTCTGAAATGAAGTCCGCGACAATAAAAAGCCTCTGGCTTTTTACAGAGCGGACAAATGAGTTTGAGCGAGCCCCGCAACAGGCCTTCGCAGTCTCTTCCTGCTGATTTTGATGGGTTACGGGAGAGCTCGCGCATGAAGGAGGAACCTTTTTTCTGACGCGCTGCCAGAAGATTATCGGCGTCCGGGCGATCATTCAGCTGCCGTCACATCGGGTGAGGCAGGAAGCGGCGGGGCACAAAAAGCCCCCGGCAGTGAGCTGCCGGGGGACCTCTGCCATGAGGTAGGTGTGGCAATTAATATTCGGGCTCGATGAGTCCGTAATTTCCGTCCTTTCTCTTGTATACCACGCTTACAAGATCGGTTTCGGAATTATAGAAAACGTAGAAACTGTGATTGGACATGTCCATCTGGAAGCAGGCTTCTTCGGGATCCATCGGTTTGATCGCGAAGCGTTTTGACTTGACAATCTTGATGGCCGGTTCTTCCTCTGCGTCCTCGTCGTTTGAATCCTCCATGAAAAGTGAAGAGAAGGAAGGCCTGTCCTGATGCTTTTCAATCAGTTTCTTACGGTTTCGTCTGAGCTGACGTTCGACAACATCGTCAAGGAGGTCGATCGAAGCGTACATGTCGGAGCTGGATTCCTCGGCACGTACCGTAGTGCCCTTCATCGGGATGGTGACCTCCACCTTGTTCTCACCCCGCTGACGACTGAGCGTAACATGAATCTCCGTGCTGTCGTTAAAGTAATTACTGAGCTTGTCAAATTTTTTTTCTACGTAATTCCTTAAGTCGTCTGTTACTTCGATATTTCTGCCTGTGATAATATACTGCATACTTTACGCTCCCTTCTGCAATGGTCTTCAAGGTACCTTTGCTGTTTTCCGTCTTTATTATAATACATATGCTGAATAAAATCAATAAAGAAACGCATATTTCCGTGAATGATTTGTGAAATATTTACAAGTCGTCGAAAAAAGAACATTCTGAAAAGAGCATTGTCGAAGAGAAAAAACTGTGCTATGATAGTTTTGTATAAGTGGAGACTTCGTGAAGAAACGGAAGGTAAATGATTTGTGACGATCAGAGAGCGAATTGAAGAAAGAGAATACGAGATTCTGAGCCCGTACGCGTCTCACAGCAGGGATTCCAAGGGAAGGAAAAGAGAGGAAGAGCCCTGCGACGTCCGGACCTGTTATCAGCGGGACCGCGACAGGATCCTGCACAGCAAGTCATTCCGGCGGCTGAAGAATAAGACACAGGTCTTTCTGGAGCCGGAGGGCGATCACTACCGGACGAGACTGACACATACGCTGGAGGTCTCGCAGATCGCGCGGACGATCAGTAAGGCGCTGCAGCTCAATGAGGACCTGACGGAGGCGATTGCGCTCGGACACGATCTCGGACATACGCCCTACGGACATTCGGGGGAGGCGGTGCTCGATGAGATCATGCGCGAGAAAAATCTCGGCGTCTTTAAGCACAATGAACAGAGCGTCCGGATTGTCGAGGTGCTGGAGAAGGACGGCCAGGGCCTGAACCTGACGGCGGAGGTGATCGACGGCATCCGAAACCACGGGACCGAGGAAATGCCGGCCACGCTTGAGGGAAAGGTTGTGCGGCTTTCCGATAAGATCGCGTACATCAATCACGATATCGATGACGCGATCCGCGCCCACGTGCTCCGGGAGGAGGATATCCCGATTGAATACCGCGAGGTGCTCGGAAGCTCCGTCAAGAGCCGCCTGAACCGGCTGATCCACGATATTATCACGGAAAGCGCCGGAAAAGACCTGATCCGGCAGTCGCCGGAGGTCGCCGAAGCCATGTACGGGCTTCGCGGCTTCATGCATGAATTTGTCTACCGGAGCGTGCTTGTGAAGGCGGAGGAGAAGAAGGCGCAGGAAATGCTCCGCCAGCTTTTCCATTATTACGAGAACCACATCGACAAGCTGCCCGAGAACCTTCTTCGGCTGATGGAGAAGGGGGAGAAAAAGGAGATCGTGATCTGTGATCATATTTCCGGAATGACAGACCAGTTTGCCGTCAGAGAATATGAGGAAATTTTCATCCCGAAGGGATGGGGAGAGTAGAAAGAAGCATTTATGTACTATTCTGAAGAAATCATTGAAGAAGTGCGTGCGAGAAATCCGATCGTGGATGTGATCGGGTCTTATGTGCATCTGCAGAAAAAGGGCGGGAACTATTTCGGTCTGTGTCCTTTTCACAATGAAAAATCCCCGTCCTTCTCCGTTTCGCCCGGGAGGCAGATGTATCACTGCTTCGGCTGCGGCGTCGGCGGAAATGTGATTACCTTCATGATGGAATACGAGAACCTTTCGTTCCAGGAGGCGCTGCAGGCGCTTGCGGACCGGGCGGGAATCACCCTTCCGAAGCAGGAATACAGTGAAGAACAGCGGAAGGACGCGGATCTTCGGGCGACCCTTCTCAAGATCCACAAGGATGCGGCGACCTTCTATTACCGCATGCTCAGAACCGAAGAAGGGGCGCGCGGCCTGCAGTATCTGAGAAGACGCGGCGTTTCGGACGAAATGATCCGGGCCTTCGGGCTCGGCTATGCCGGGTCGAACCCGGGCGTTCTGTACCGATATCTGAAGGAGCAGGGCTACAGTGACCGCGAGCTTCGGGACTCGGGGCTTGTGACGATCCGTGAAAAGGGCACCGGCGACCGTTTCTGGAACCGTGTCATGTTCCCGATCATGGATGCGAACAGCCGTGTGATCGCCTTCGGCGGCCGTGTCATGGG
>CAMOZF010000121.1 GCA_946630765.1 uncultured Lachnospiraceae bacterium
GGGTTTTTAATCTTGTCCGAAGCATAGCAGACGGTCGCACCGCCCATCGATACGCCGACAAGCAGGATCTTCTCCGCCTTCAGTTCCTGATCTGCATATTCGATCCACGAGAGAACGTCATACTGCTCGCGCTGTCCGTAGCTGCAGACCCGGCCTTCACTCCCGAAAAAGGCCCGCTGGTGCACGAAAAGGATATTGAAGCCCTGATCATAAAGGTCCTTTCCGAGGATTCCGTAGTTGTTGCCGACCGTCGTATGATAGCCGTGAAACAGGATCGCGGTCTTTTCGGATCCGGCGGAAAGATAGCCGCCCTTCAGGCGGAAGCCCTCCCGGGAACGCACAGAGACATCCTGAAGCGGGAGGCTCCGGTACCAGTTCAGGCCCTCGTAAATCTTCGGAAGATAGGGCCCGTACTGCGAAGAACTGAAGTCCTTTTTCACGCGGTCCAGATCCTCGCCCTCTCTTCCGGCATAGGTGTAGAGAAAGGCGATCAGAGAGGGAAGAAAGCCAAAAAGAAGATATAAGCCGGCCGCAGCGCCGAGAATCCAAAAAAGGATTTTCATCTTACTTCCTGTTCCTCCAGTTCCGAAAGCGCGATCCTTTCCGTTTTTCCGTCTCTTACCCGGTACAGCGTAAAAAGCTCCAGCTGATCGCCGGAAGCCGACAGCAGAAGCTCCGGATTTCCGGGGATCCTGCAGGTTTTTCTGAGGTATTTCGCGGGATCAATCTGATCAGGAATGTATTTTTTACCGTCGTAGGCCTTGAAAATGCTCTCCTTCTGCGTCCAGCGCGTGAGAAAGCGCATCAGCTCCTCAGGAAAGTCCAAAATGTCGCCGGAATCCGCTTCTTTCTCGGCAGGCGAGAGAATCCGCGTCTCAAGCTTCCGAAGCTTTTCCGGGGCCTTTTCGTAGGTTTCCCGGCGTCTTCCGACATTCTCCACATCGACGCCGCAGGGTGCGTTTGAGACGACGACTGCACAGGCGCCCTCCGTGTGGGAAAGCGAGAAATAAAACTCCGGAACGGTCCATTTGCCCTCCCGGGTCTTTTTGAAATCGAGCGACTCGAAAGCATAGCCAAAAGACCGTGAAACCGCTTCCTCAAGAAGCTTCCAGACCGCGTAGCGCTGCCTTTTCACCGCCGGATTTCCGGTCAGAAGAAGCTCCCGGTTTCTCGATTTCGGGTAGATCTTTCCGACCTTCAGATCCTCCGGAATCTCTGCAAAGAAGACCGTAAACAGCGGGCGCTTGTTGTAGCGCTCCCGCGCCTTGTCCTCCTGCTCAGATCTCCGCTCACCGAAAACGCATTCATTCACGAAATGCTCACAGTTATTGTGCAGCAGGCTGTAGCCGCCTTCCCCGACGCGGGCGCGCGCACGCGCGATCACCTCGCCTGGCGCGAGCGCTTTCTTCTTCTCCGAAACATTCATGACACCCCGCTCGACAAAGGCCCCCGCGCAGAAAACGTCAATATCCGTCGATACCACGCGGACATCCGAGTCCTTCTGCCCGAGAATGTTCACCGGAGGATAGCCAAAGGCGATCACTTCCTCTTCCGAGACAAATATTCCGTAATGATACACGGAGCCAATCTTCACGCGGATGATGTCCGCAGGATGCAGCTCCTCCGGCAGCCATTTCATTTCAGCTTTTCCTCAATGTAGTCTACAACCTGTCCGAGCTTCTTGAAATCACCGATTCCGACCTCCTCAAAGCGGATGCCGAAGCTCTCCTCGATGTCAATGACCATGTAGAGAAGGCCGACCGAATTAAAGCCGAAATCCTCCACAAGATCCATGTCCTCGGTGCAGTTTTCAATCAGTTCGCGCTTCCTGTCATCCTCCTGAAGAAGGATTTCTTTGAGGCGTTCGATAATTTCCTGTCTGTCCATTCTTTTCTCCCTTCTGCCAAAAATCACGCCCGAAAGGGGGATTTTCACGAGTTATTCGCCTTCCACCACGCGCCGAAGCTTCTCGAAGCGCTCCTGAAGGATTCTGGTAATCTCCTCAATCTCCTGCAGCGACGGGCGTTTTCCGTAGAAGGACGCCACGTCCACCGGCTCGCCGACGGCGGCCTCGAGTCTTGAGAAGACGGTTTTTCTTTTTTTCAGATACATCGGAATGATCGGCGTCCCGGCCATGAGAGACATCAGAACCATCCCGGACTTGAACTGCTCAATGTCCGCATTCTGCGCGGTGGAGGTATTAATATGCCCCTCCGGGAACATCGATACCAGCTCTCCCGCCCGAAGGTGCGCGGCAATCTCGCGGATCGTCGCCGTTCCGGTATTCTCCTTGTCTACCGGAATGCACTGGAAGCAGTTGAAAATAAAGGCGAGAAGCGGCTTTTGATAGAACTCCTTCGTACAGATGAAGTGGTGGTTCCGGTGCCAGATGATAAACATCATGTATAAAGGGTCCACATTGGTATGATGGTTCGATATCAGAAGCGCGCCGCCTTTGATGCGGTACTTCTTTCCTTCCGGATAGTGGACCTTCGGCCGGAAAAGAAGCATCGCCGGCGCTGCGGTGATCTTCACGAACCAGAAGCCCGCCTTATACACAATCTGCATAAGGCGCTCTTTCAGCGGTTTTTTCTGTCCGGAAGACTTCATTTCTTTACCCTGCTCCTTTTCTCAAGCTCCTTCATCAGGTCGATCACGCGGTCTCGCATCGCATCGTTCACCCTTGAAATATTCTCCTTTTCGGAGCAGTCGTCCGAAAGAAATTCCTGCACGTTCATCGGCTTTCCGATCAGCACCTCGGCGCGCTTTTTGAAGTTGAAGTACGAGCCGTTCGTCACGACCGGAATCACCGGCACCTCCGCGCGAAGCGCCGTAAATGCTGCCGAGGTCTTGAATGGAAGCGGCCGGGATTCTTCAGGTCTCGGGATCCGGCTTTCCGGAAAGATACCGACAACACCGCCCTTTTTCAGAATTCTGCAGCTTTTTTCGACAAAGCCGAAATCAAAGCTGTTCCGATCGACGCGGATGCCCCCGAGAAGCCGCAGAAGCCACCCGAGCGGCTTCTTCTCGAAAAGAAGCTCCGCCATCTGGACCCGTAAGGTCCTCGACCAGAAAACAAAAAGGTACACCGCGTAGTCAAAAACCGAGGTATGGTTGGAAATGATGATCGCGGGTCCCTTGATCATTCTTCCCTGAACTGCCCGGTCCTCATAGTGAATCTTCGTGCGAAAGCAGAAAAACTGGGCCGGCCAGGCTGTGATTTTCGTAAACCAATTCCAGAAACAACTCCAGAACATTCTACATCCCCGCCTTGATATATTCATAGATTTCCCGAAGCGTATTCAGGCTCTTCCCGCCTTCGACAGGGAAGGTCACCGAGAACTCCTTCTCGAGCTCCGCGATCAGCGCGAAATAGTCGAGGCTCGTGCCGCCAAGATCGAGGAAGAAGTCCGCCGTGTAGGGAATCTCCGCCGGATTCTTCTGAACCGCCGCCGCGAACATCGCGCGGATCCTCGGAAGGATCGGATCATCCGGCGCCTGGTCATTTCTCGCCTTTTCCGGGTCAAGAAGCGTGATCTCCCCGCTTCCCAGTACTCTCGAGAGCCGCCGCCGGTTCAGCTTGAATTCATCGCCCTTCAGAAGCTCCTCGCCGGTAAAATAAATCTTCCGCACCTCGGAGCTGAGTTTCAGCTCCACAAGCTTCGTCCGCACGGCTTCCCGGATCTCCAGAAGCTTTTCACTCGTACTGAACTTGTTGACCGAGAGAAGCAGCACCGGCTTTACCGCGCCGTCTGTCGGCATACCGAGCATCGCAAGCTCCCGCACGCCGGGAACCATCAGCTTCGGCTCGAGAAGGTTCGGATTCAGGTTCTCGCCGGAAGCGCCGACAATCAGGTCGTCCTTCCTGCCGAGAATATAATAATTTCCGTCATGCTCCTCCGCAAGGTCATGGGAATTGAACCACTCCGGACGGTCCATCCGCTTTCCGTCGACAATGACGAAATGCGCCAGACTTTCGCCCTGGATCTCCAGCTCCTGATCCCCGTTGATCCTGTAGCGGATCGATGTGAGCGGCTTTCCGACCGAGCCCGAATTCAGCGTTCCCGGATGGTCCGTCTGCTCGACGGAAGTGATGCCGATCTCCGACATACCGTAGCCATTGCTCAGATGATAGCCGATGCCGTTGAAGAAGCGCAGCACCTCCGGCCGGATCGCACCGCCGCCGCTGATCAGGAAGGAAATGCTCTCCCCGAAAAGGTTCTCCCGCACCTCCGCGAAGGCCTTTTTACTGAAAGCCCGCGAAAGCTTCGGCATCTTTTCAAGCTTATCGGCAATCCGAAGGCCCCGCTGGAACTTTGCAAAGGTCTCGTCGCCGCGCTTCTTGATCGTACTGATCGCCTGCTGGTAAACCTTTTCCCAGAAAAGCGGAACCGCGAAAATATGCGTCACCTGATGCCTGCGGATCGTATTGACAATCGTCTCCGGTGCCATGTCCCGAAGCTCCACAAAGGTTCTCGAGAAGAAGGCGAACCAGGTGTACACGGCCACCAGCCCGAAAATATGGTAAAAAGGAAGGAAGCACAGCTGCTTCAGTTCCCCGTCATAGTGCCTTTTCATCAGCGTGCAGTCGCGCACGATTTCCCGGGCATTCCGGATGATATGGTAAAATTCCTCGCCCGTATACGCACAGATCTTCACATGCTCGGAGGTTCCCGAGGACATGACGTAGATCGCCTCGCCGAAAGGATCGTCTGCGATCGCCTCGCTGTAAACCTTCGCTTCCTCAGCGGATGCCGGCACAATGTCCTTCACAAGAACCGTCGGCAGATCGAAGCGCAGTCCATCCGACACCACCGCCGCGGCGCCCGCCGAACGGAGCGCGGAAAGCAGTACCTCCCGGTCAAGGCGCATATTCAGGAAAAGCGGACTGTGGCCCGCCCGAAGAATCGTCCAGAACATCTCGATCCATTCGATCGAATTCTCCATATAGACGCCGATCACCGAATGCGCCGGAATCCCTTCAAGAAGCCGTGAAAGCGTCACAGTTTTCTGCTCGATCGCAGCTCTGCACTGTCCGTAGGTTGTTTTCTGGATCCGGTAACCCGTGCTCCGCTCATACATCACATTGTTCTCTTCCGAGAAAAACAGCGGGAAAATTCCCTTAAAGCTATGCTCGGTCTCTTCCAGTTTCCGGATCTTCTGCTCGACGAACTCGTCAATTGACGCACATCCGGCAATATTCTCGAGTGCCATAAAATCCTCTCAATTGCATAATTTCTATGATTATAACATAGTTTATAACAAAGTACAAACACTTTATTTTTCGATACAAGGTCACATTGTCTTCCAGATTATGAAGAAGTCAAAAAAATCCCGATCGGAGTTAATTTCCAGCCACTTTACGGAAATCATCCCCGATCGGGAAAAATTGTTTCAACCGGCCTTATCGCGGTTAGGCTTCGTCTTGAAGGATAGGCGCCGTTATCGATATACTCTTCCTCCGACAACGGTTTCTTCCCTTCGGCAATGAGGTTTTCATTTTTGTATTGCAAGCGGTTTCTTGCATTGTTCCTGAGCTGCGCCATGTCAATGCTCGCGCCTCTTATCAATCTGCAGGACCAATCCAGATTGTTTCATTTTTCGCGCTCTTCGGGCGTCATCCGGGGCAGCTGGGTTTCATCATCATACATCTTATAGTTTATTCTCGTTGTAAAACCTGCGGCGTAGAGATCTCTCATCACCTGAATATACTGTTCATAAGTCATATCCTTTTCCTCCTGTGAAAAACAGATTATCGATCATTTAGGCACATTTTACACGCCCCTGTCCAACAACTGTCCAGCAAAGGGGCGGATTAAACGTTTTTACTGTCGTTTACTGTTTTAACAAGTTTTTACTGTCGTTTACTGTTTTTGTCAAGGAGGGAAATACTGTTTGTCACCCCCTACCTTCCATCACAGACAACCGCGCTATAAATCGTTCGAATTATCGTTCAATGAATTGACATATCGATCGATTTTTAGTAAAATAAAAGCAGAAAATAATCAATACGA
>CAMOZF010000122.1 GCA_946630765.1 uncultured Lachnospiraceae bacterium
TGTTTTCGACTGAAATGTCCTCCGGGGGATCTCCAGGATCGCCGGACTCCCCGACAATACCGACCTTGAAAAGACGAAGAGCTGTTTCAGAAGCGCGCTCAAAAGCTGGCTTCTCGGAAGCGGGGCGGATCCGTCGGACTTCAATCAGTCGCTGATGGAGCTCGGGGCGCTTGTGTGTCTCCCAAACGGAGAGCCGCACTGCAGCGTCTGTCCCGTGCGGGCGCACTGCGAAGCGCATTTACAGGGGACAATCGGTGAAATCCCGGTGAGAAGCCCCAAAAAAGCGCGTAAAAAGCGCGAAATGACCGTTTTTATGATTTACAGGGGAAAATCCCTGCTGCTCATAAAAAACAGCCGGGAAAGCCTGCTTTCGGGGCTCTACGCCCTGCCTTCCTGCGAAGGCGCGGCAGACGACGAAAAGATCCGGGACTTTTTACAGGCGCTTGGAATCAGTGATCCGATCGTCCGGAGACTGCCGGTCGGGCGTCACATTTTCACACATATCGAATGGCTGATGCACGGCGTGGAGGTGCGGACAGAGAAGGGCGCGCCCGGACTTCGTTTCTACAGCCCTGAGGAGCTGGAAACCGAGGTCGCGGTGGCGGAGGCCTATAAAAAGTGGCCGTTTGAGCCAATGGAGAATCTATGAGAAAATATCTGATCCTGCCGATCGCGGCAGTCCTGCTCCTTCTTCTTTGCGGCTGCAGCGAGCACAGAAAGTCCTATGAGGAAGGTCAGCTGGCACTTCAGGAAGAAAGATACGATGAAGCCATCCGGCGCTTCGAGCTGGCGGTTTCCCAGGGCATGAAGGAGCCGGTCGTCTATGCGGACCTTGCGATTGCCTGCGAAAAGGCGGGAAGGGCCGGAGACGCGGAAGCCTACGCGGCCCAGGCAAAAGAGCAGGGCGAAGAGGACCCGGAAACGGCAAGGACGCTCGGCGCTTTCTATCTGATGCGCGCGCAGGACGCGACAGCGCTCGAGTTCCTCAAGTCCTCGATGGTTTCGACGATGGAGAAGCCTGCGAAGGAGGATTTTGAAACCCTCGGTTATATCGCGGATATCTACCGTCGGGCAGAAGCCTACCCGGAGGCCATTGCCATCTACAACAGTCTGATCCAGGGCGGGTATTTTACGCTGGAACATGAGATCCTTGCGGGGCAGTGTTATCTGGCGCTCGTGCAGCATCAGGCGGCCTGTCAGTATTTTGATATGGCGGCGCAGAATAAGCGCGTGACGCCGAAGCATTTCGCGGCGATTTATAAGATGCTCGATCAGGCGGGCGACGTGACCGACGCAGAAATCTATTTCGAGCGCGGCAAGGCCTTTATTGCCGAACACGGCATGATGAGTGAAGGCAGTTTCTGTCTCTCCTGCGGAAGAACGGAGGAAGCGATGGCGCTTCTTTCCGAAGCGGATGATGAGGAGAGCGTGCTTCTTCGCGCGGCGCTTCTTCGCGACAGTGGAGATTACGAAGCCGCGGAGGAACTGTACCGGAACCTGATCTCCGGGGGCGCGGACGGCGGCAATGTCTATAACGCCTATCTGATGCTGAAAACGGTGGAGGGCGATTACACGGCGGCCTCGCAGCTTCTGACGCGGGTGCGCGCCTCCGACGATTACAGCGTGCGAAGAGACGGAGAGTGGAACGAGATCATTCTGAGTGAAAAAATGCTCGATTTTGACGGCGCGCTCGATAAAATGCGTTCCTACGCCGAAAGGTACTACCTGGGTGCGGCCGAAGAACGTGAATTTCTCTTTCTTTCCGGCGGAACTGCGAAGTAAACTGCACAAAATGCAGAGCTTCCTAGCATAATCGATTCTGCCTGTGTGCATTTTTTCCGGCAGGATGAAGAAGTAAGCGATAATTCGCAGAGAAAGACTTTACCACGGCCGCCGCGATCAGGTATAATAGAAACTATCCGGAGAGATTATGAAGATCCTGTTCATCCTTTCGGGCGTCCTTTTAGTACTTGTGGCGCTTTTTCTGATCCGCTCGGCCTATGAACGGCGGCATCCGCGGATCACAGAATATACGGTGCGAAGCCCGCGTCTTCCCGAAAGCTTCTCGGGCATGCGGATCGCTTTTCTGACGGATCTTCACGGGAAAAATCCCGGGAGATCGCAGGAGATTACGGAAGCGCTTCTGAAGAATTCCGGCGCCTCGCTGGTGCTTTTCGGCGGCGATATGATGACGGTCCATAAGGGCCATTCCTACGACGACCAGCCGCTTCGTTCGCTTCTTCACGCGGTCCCTGAAGGCGCGTCTGTGTACTTTTCGGACGGAAATCATGAGATCCGGATGGCCGAGGAGGCTTACCGCTATCCGGGCTGGGCGGAGCGCTATGACCGGATGCTCAGAGAAGAAGGCGTGATCCGGCTGAAAAACTGCCGGAAAATTCTTGAAAAAGACGGGCAGAGAATCGTGCTGTCCTCCGTGGATCTTCCGAAGGACGCCTATGAGAACGGCAGAAAGCGGCCGCTGCCTGCGGATTTTTTCAGGGATACCCTCGGAGAGCGGCAGGATTTTTTTGAGATTCTTCTGATGCATCAGCCGCAGTATCTTTCGGAAGCTGCGGAATACGGGGCGGACCTGACCCTGTCGGGACATTTTCACGGCGGAACGATACGGCTTCCGCTTCTTGGCGGTGTGATGACGCCGCAGTTTCAGTTTTTCAGCAAGTACACCCGGGGCTTTTTTGACTTCGGCGGAAAGTACGGTATTGTGAGCGGCGGTCTCGGGACGCACACGGTGAACATCCGGTTTATGAACCGGCCGGAGCTTCTTGTGATTACGCTGGAGAAAGGTTGACACAGATTTTATGAGCCTGGAATTTCGACTGGATGCCTTTGAAGGCCCGCTGGACCTTCTGCTTCTTCTGATCGAAAAAAATAAAGTGGATATTTACGATATACCGATCGCCCTGATTACGGACCAGTATATGGAATATGTGGCCGCGATGCAGGAGCCGGACCTGGACGTTCTGTCGGATTTTCTGGTGATGGCGAGCACGCTTCTGGATCTGAAGGCGCGGATGCTTTTGCCGCGCGAGGAAGATGAGAACGGGGAAGAGATCGACCCGAGGCAGGAGCTGGTGGAGCGGCTGATCGAATATCAGGAATATAAGATGATGGCAAAGCAGCTGAAGGACTATTTTGCCGAATCGGAGGGCGCGATCTACAGGGAGCCGGACATCCCGAAGGAGGTCCGGGAGTATGTGCCGGATCTCGATCTGTCGGAGTTTCTGCAGGATGTGACCCTGCAGCGGCTGCGGGATGTATTTACAATGGTGCTGCAGCGGCAGGAAGAAAAGGTAGATCCCGTGCGCGCGCAGTTCGGCAACATCGAGAAGGACCCGGTGCGCATTTCCGACAAGCTGTCGAAGGTGCTCCGCTACGGAAAGTCGAAGCGGAAATTCTCCTTCCGGAAGCTTCTTGAAGGACAGAAAACGAAGACGGACCTTGTCGTGACCTTTCTTGCCTGCCTCGAGCTGATTCACATCGGGCAGATTTATGTATCACAGGAGGAGCAGTTCGGCGAGATCACACTGACGTGGAATGACGCGTGTGACCGGGAACTGAGTCCGGAGGAGATCGAGCAGTATGACTGATCTTAACAGAGAACAACAGAAAAGTGCTGTGGAGGCCGTGCTTTTTGCGATGGGGAAGGCGGTTTCCAGAGATAAAATCGCAAGAGCCCTCGAGATTTCCGAGGAGGAGACGGAGGCGCTCCTTCTTGAAATGATTCACGAGCGCGACGAGCGGGAAAGCGGCCTTCGGATTATCCGGCTGGAGGACCGCTACCAGCTCTGCACCCGCGAAAGCTATTACGACGTCCTGATTCGCGTCGCCTCGCAGCCGCAGAAGCCGGTGCTGACGGATGTGATGCTGGAGGTGCTGTCGGTGATTGCCTACCGTCAGCCGGTGACGCGTACCGAGATCGAAAGGATCCGCGGCGTGAAAAGCGATTATACCGTGAACCGCCTGCTGGAATACGGACTTGTGGAGGAGGCCGGGAGACTGGACGCCCCCGGAAGGCCGATCCTTTTCAGAACGACGGAGGAATTCCTGAGAGAATTCGGACTCAGCTCCGCATCCGAGCTTCCGGAGATCACCGAGGAGGCCATGGAGGAAGCAAGACTGACGGTACTCAAGGAGACCGGTTATGACGGACAGATCTCCATGGAGGAATACCTGAACAACGCGGGGAAGGAAAGCGCGGAAGAAACGGAAGAGGAAAATCCGACGGAAGCTGGAAACGGAAACCCTGTGGAAGCCGGAGAGGAAGGCCCGGAGGAAGAGACAGCCGCTTCGGCGGAAGAAAAGGAGGAACAGGCATGAAGTATATGATCGCTTCGGATATTCACGGTTCTTTGTTCTATGCGGAAGAACTGTTTCAGCGCTATGAAGAGGAGGAGCCCGAAAAGCTTTTGCTGCTCGGAGATCTTCTGTATCACGGCGCAAGAAATGACCTTCCGAAAGGCTATGATACGAAAGGACTGACGGCGCTTCTGAACCGTTATAAGGACGTGATCTTTGCGGTGCGCGGCAACTGCGACGCCGAGATCGATCAGATGGTGCTGGAGTTCCCGATCATGGCGGATTATCTTGAAATGGTGGTGGACGGCAGGCTGTGGCTCGTGACCCACGGGCATGTCTTTGATGAAAACAGCATCCTTCCGCATCCCGCGGGAACGGTCCTTCTGCACGGACATACCCATCTGAAGGTCCTCGAGCAGAGAGGAGACTTTTACTATGTCAATCCGGGCTCCGTTTCCATTCCGAAGGATCCGGACGGGATCGGAAGCTACATGGTGTACGAGGACGGCACTTTTACGATCAAGAATCTTCAGGGAAATGTCCTGAAGGAAATGACGCTGTAACTGTCATCCCGAGCGAACGAAGTGAGCCGAGGGATCCCATGAGTTTATCAACAAAGTCATGGGATCCTTCGATTCCGGCCTTCGGCCTCCGCTCAGGATGACACGGAATTTTAAGCACACACTTTTTTATCTGTTCCTTTTCGATCTTCAGATCATTTTTGCTCTGTTCAGAGCGTTCGGGTTCTCCGAAAAATTTCGAATCATTATCTATAAGCAATACAATTTCATACGCACAGGAGGAATATTTATGTTCGGACGAGTGGATACCTCTGCCATTGTCGGCATTGACGGCAGGCAGGTAATCGTCGAAGCCGATTTCGGACAGGGGCTGCCTTCTTTTGATATGGTCGGGTTTCTGAGCTCCGAGGTCCGGGAGGCCAGAGAACGGGTCAAGTCTGCGATCAAGAACAGCGGCATCACGGTGCCCGCCGGCCGCCTCACGGTGAATCTGAGCCCTGCGGATCTACGGAAAACCGGCAACAGCTTTGATCTTCCGGTGGCGCTCGCGATCCTGATTGCGCTCGGGATCCTGCCGGAGGAGCTGTGCAGATCGTATCTTTTCGTCGGGGAGCTCGCGCTTGACGGAAACCTTCGGAAGATCAACGGGACGCTTTCGCATGTGATTCTTGCGCGAAGCCTCGGAAAGACGGGCGTGATCGTTCCACGCGAGAACCGACGGGAGGGGGCGCTGATCAGCGGGATTGAGGTCTACGGCTTCGACAGCCTGAATGAGGTGCTGGAATACCTGCTGCAGGGAAAATACGAGAAGCCGGAGGAGCCGGATACAGGCACGAGAAAACCCGTCCGGGACCCGGACTTTTCGGAGATCCTCGGGCAGGAGGCGGTGAAGCGCGCGGCAGCAGTTGCCTCAGCCGGGATGCACGGTCTTCTGATGATCGGCCCGCCAGGCACCGGAAAGACGCTGACTGCGAAGCGGATTCCGTCGATTCTTCCGCCGCTCTCGGAGGAGGAGCAGATCGAGTGCTCAAGAATTCACAGCGTTGCGGGGCTTCTGGAGCCGGACGAAGGCCTTG
>CAMOZF010000123.1 GCA_946630765.1 uncultured Lachnospiraceae bacterium
AGATCGTAGACATTGACCTTCCGGTCAAGCGCTTCCTGTACCCGTGCTTCCGAGAGGACGTCCCGGTACCAGCGATAGGCACCGCCGGCGGTCAGATTGCAGCCGAAGGCGTGATATCTGCCGGGTTCGTTATTGCAAAACATCTGCAGGTTTCCCTGCGGATTCGGATAGAAATGATCCAGGCCCATCGAGACATTTCCGGCGGTTCCGATCACGACGCCGATCGTGCCCGGCTCCAGAAGTCCCGTGCCCGTCGTCTGAACGACCGCATCCCCGCCGCCGCAGTACACCGGAAGCCCTTCCGGAAGGCCGGTCAGATCACTGACTGCGCGTCCGATCCGGCCGCATTCGTCAATCGACTCATAGACGGGCGGGAAGATCTCCCTCCGAAGCCCCGCGCGCCGGATCAGCTCCTCGCTCCATCTGCGGTTTCTGGTATCGAAAAAGCCGGTTCCCGAGGCTTCCGAGACGTCCATCGCGGCTTCATTGATCAGCTTCAGGCGGATATAGTCCTTCGGGCAGATGAAGGTGACCATCCGATCGTAGTTTTCGGGTTCGTGGTTTTTCAGCCACAGAAGCTTTCCGCCGGTATAGCCCGTGAGCATGCGGTTATTGGTAAACTGAAGAAGTCCCTCCAGCCCGCCGGCCTGTTCCTCGATATAACGGCACTCTTCCTCCGTCCGCTGATCGCACCACAGAAATGCCGGACGCAGCACCTGATGATTTTCATCGAGCGCGACAAGGCCGTGCATCTGTCCGGAGAAGGAAATGCCCGAAAGCTTCTCTTTCGGGACCTGCCGAAGGATCTTCTGAAGGCCGTGCACGACGGCATTCCACCAGTCCTCCGGATCCTGCTCGGCCCAGCCCGGGCGCGGCGTATAGAGCGGATATTCCTGCACAGCGGAGGAAAGAACCGCACCGCGATCATCCATGACAATGCACTTCGCGGCAGAGGTGCCCACGTCGACACCGATCATTAAGCGCTGCATTTTCTGATTCCTTTCTTTACTGCGCCTGCACCGCCGTCGCCGCCACCGTATCGATGATATCGTCCACGGAGCATCCGCGCGACAGATCGTTGCAGGGCTTTGCAAGTCCCTGAAGTACAGCGAAGCAGCTTGCGCCGCCGATCCGCTGCGTGATCTTATAGCCGATGTTGCCGGCCTGAAGATCGGGGAATACGAGAACGTTTGCCTTTCCGGCAACCGGCGAGCCCGGCGCTTTCGATGCCGCAACCTCCGGAACGAGTGCCGCGTCAAACTGCAGCTCGCCGTCCAGAAGAAGCTCCGGCGCCTGCTCATGCGCGATCCGCGTCGCCTCCTGCACCTTACTGACCAGCTCGTGCTTCGCGCTTCCCTTGGTCGAGAAAGAAAGCAGCGCGACTCTGGGCTCCTCGATTCCGCAGAGCTTTTTCGCGGTCTCCGCCGCCGCAATCGCGATGGATGCGAGCTCTTCGGCCGTCGGATTCGGCATGACCACGCAGTCCGCGTAGACCAGCAGTCCGTTTTCTCCAAGGGCCTTATTGGGGCAGTCCATCAGAAAGCTTGAGGATACGACCTTCATGCCGGGCTTTGTCTTAATGATCTGGAGCGCCGGGCGAAGCATGTCTCCCGTCGAATGGACAGCGCCCGAAACCAGGCCGTCCGCATCGCCCGTTTTCACCATCATGATGCCGTAGTACATCGGATCACGGACGGTTTCCCTGGCGAGCGCCTCCGTCATGCCCTTCGCTTTTCGGAGCTCATACAGCGCCGCCGCATAGCCCTCGGCCTTCTCGCTGTTTTCGGGGTCAATCACGCAGATTCCGGAAATATCCGCCCCGCACGCTTCGGCCGCTTTTTCGATCTCCTCCGGATTCCCGAGAAGCACCGGCTCGGCAATTCCTGCCTTTTTCACAAATGCCGCCGCCGAAATCGTCCGCTTCTCATCGCCCTCCGGAAGGACAATCGTTTTCACCGTGGTTTTTGCCTTTTCCCGAATCATTTCTGTAAGACTCATGCTGTCACTCTCCTTTATTCATCCATGAAGGGAAAACCTTCCCAGACATTTTTTCCGCTGTACTTGTGGGGTGCAAGTTCGCCGCGAAGGACCTGAAGCGTCGGCATCGCAAGTGCCTCCTGCTCCATTTCTCCGGGATAGACCGAGACCGGCGCGATCCATTCACAGCGCCTTTTGATGCCCTCAATGATATCGGAGAAGCGCATCAGGCCGCCGGTCAGAAGGATTCCGTCCACCTTTCCCTCGAGCACCGTGCTCTGTTCGCCGATCATTTTGCAGATCTGATAGATCATCGTGTTCCAGACAAGCGCGGCCTTCGGATCGCCCTTCTCCACAAGCTCATGAATGGTATCGGCATTCGCTGTGCCGAAAAGATCCACAAATCCGCCGGCGCGGGAGCATCTCAGGCGCACCTCTTCAATCGAATGCTGCTCGATATAGTCCAGAAGCTGCAGCACCGGCACGGAACCGATCCGGGTCGGTGTGAAGGCGCCTTCTCCGTCCGCGCCCATGTTGCCGTCCACCATGCGTCCGTTTTTGTGGGCGCTGACGGTGATGCCGCCGTCAATATGCGCGACGATAAAGTTATAATCCTCATACTTTCCGCCCAGCTTCTGTGCGTGGTAGGCCGCGACCGCCTTCTGGTTCAGTACATGCGAGTGAGAAACGCGGTAAATGCCCCGTATTCCGGTCAGACGGGCATAGTCCGAATATTCGTCCACATTGGTCGGATTCAGCGTGTAAGCGGGCTTTTTGAAGGTCTGAGCGAATTTCCACGCGAGCATCACACCGAGCTTCGCCGGATGCTCCGAGCCGCCGACCGCCGCTTCCGTATCGTCGTAAAGCTTCTGGTCGACCGCGGTGATGCCGCCGGGCTGGGTGCAGGCGGAGCCGCCGCGCCCGACAAAGGCGTCGATTGTCTCGGGGGCGATCCCCTCCTCCCGCAGCATGTCCATAATAACCTCGTAGCGGAAAGGCATCTGTTTGTTCACGTGCGGAAACTGCAGAAGGACGTCCGCGTCGTGGAACAGGCTGTGTTCAAACACCAGGGTTTCATTGTCGAAAAGGCTGACCTTCGTCGAGGTCGAGCCGGGGTTGATGACTAAGATTCTGTAGGTTTTTTCAGGCATATATAGATTCTCCGTTGATGTAGTTGACGTTTCATCTGTCAGCTTCGCTGGCACCTTCTCCTTCGATCTCTTCGGTCAGGCGCTCAATCTCATCCACGATCGAGCCGATATAATCGATGGTATTAAGAAGCGGCTGATCCGTGGAAATATCGATGCCCGCAAGCTTCGCGAGTCCCGCAGGATCCAGGGTCGAACCGGCACAGAGCACCTTTTTCCAGTCCTCTACGGCAGGCTGACCCTCGCGCTCGATCCGAAGCGCGGCCTGGGTCGCAACCGTCAGTCCGGCGCTGTAGGTGTAGGAATACAGGCCCATATAGTAATGCGGCTGCCGCATCCAGGTGAGCTCTGCGCCCTCTGTAAGCTCCACACTGTCGCCCCAGAAAAGCTCGAGATTCTTTCGGAAGATGCCGGACAGGGTCTCGGCATTGACCGATCCGCCCTGATCGATGATCTTATAGACCTCGCGCTGGTACCAGGCTTCCCGAAGGTGCGTCACGAAGTTGTGATAATAGGTATTCCCGATCATGCAGGAAAGCACCCAGCGGCGGAAACGCGGATCGTCATTGGTCTTCAGCAGATGATGCGCGAAAAGGATCTCGTTCATCGTGGAAGGCGCTTCGACAAAATAGGTCGAGACCTCGGTATCGAACAGCGACTGCGCCCGATTCGCATTCCGGAAATGTCCGGCGTGGCCCAGCTCATGCGCGATCGTAAATACATCCGACATACGGTTGTTCCACGAAAGCAGGATGAAGGAGCCCCGTCCGTAGGGCGAACTGCAGAAGCCGCCGGTCATCTTGCCCTGGTTCTTCGCAAAATCAATCCAGCGGTCCCGGTAGGCTTCGTCGACCATGGAAACATAGTTTTCTCCGAGAATCGACAGGCCTTCCCGGACGAGCTTATGAGACTCCTCGATCGTCACCTTCGGATCGTAATCCGGGTCCAGCGGAAGCTTCAGATCGGCGAAGGTCATCTTGTCGAGGCCGTAGATCTTCTGAATCAGCTTCGCGTATTTCTGCATATGCGGCGCAAGCTTCTCCGTAATCAGGTCGATCTGGCGGTCGTACATTTCGCGCGTCACCTTCTGATCGAAAAGGAGATAGTCGAAAACATCCCGGAAGCCCCGTACGTCCGCCTCCGTCTTGTCATGCTTCACGCAGGTATTGTAAACCTCCGCCGTGACATTCTCATACTGGCGGATCTTGTCGGAGAAGGCCCGGAACGCGGCGCGGCGCACATCCGTATCGCGCTCGTACTCATAATCATCCTCGAAAAGCGAATAGCCCAGCGGATATTCCTTCCCGTTCACCGTGAAGTTCGGGAACTTCATATCCGCAAGCTTGGCCATATTATAGATCCGTTCCGGCGCATAGAAGGTCTCGGAAAATGCAGCGAGCACCCGCTCGGTCTCCTTCGAAAGCCGGTGCGGCTTGTCCCGAAGAAGATCCTGAAGAAGGCCTTTCGCGTTCGTGCTCTTCTTTTCCGCCTCCCGGATCACTTCTTCGCTGCATTCCAGGATTTCGGAACGGATAAAGGAAAGGCGGCTGGACTGACGGGTCTCAATCGCCGAAATCCGCGCATCCCTTTCCTGAATCTTCGTGTCGTAATAGTCCACCGAGGCCGCGAGTCCCGCATAGCTTCCCACAAGCACCCGGATCTTCATGTATTCTTCGTATTCCTGCAGACAGCGGACAATCGTATCCGCGTCCGCAAGGCGGCCCTGATAATTTTCACAGATCCGGTCCGCCAACTCGCTCATCTGTTTCAGCGCAGCTTCAAATTCTTCTTCTGTTTTATAGATCAGTGACAGGTCCCAGGTTTCCTCCACAGGGACGTCCTTTCTCATTGCAAGCTCCATCTTCCAGTACTCCTTTTCTGCTTTCGTGCCCGGTGTTCATCCAGTTTTATTTGAAATCAGGGCGCACATTTATAAAAATTATACCATATCAGCGCGAATGAGACAATCTTTTATTGAGGAATCCAGGTGAAATCAACTCTTCTGTCCGATTTCCAAACCACCGTGAATCGGAGGCTGCAGGAAAAAGAATCGCTTGTGCTTCCTCCGCCGGGATGATATACTGGATTCAGCCTTTACCAAGGAGGAATCCAATGAAAAAATACGTTCAAAAAAATGTTTCCGACATCAATCTGGAAGACTATATCAGTGAATACGAAGGAAAAGATGCGACGGCCGAGCAGCTGATCTTCACCGGCGGCAGAAAAAAAGAGTCCCTGAACGGACTCTGGCATTATGCAATCGACCAGTATGAAATCGCGATCCGCCAGCACTGGTTTGAAGAGCGCACCCACGACGCCGCCGGCCGCACGCTTCCGGTCGATTTCAGCTTTGACGAATGGCCGACCATGAAGCTGCCCTGCTCCTGGAACATGCAGGACCGGATGTTTTTCCTCTATGAAAGCTCAATGGTTTTCACACGGAAATTCACCTTCATCCCCGACGGAGACGAGAAGGTCTTCCTTCGGATCGGTGCGGCCAACTACCTGGTCCGCGTCTTCCTGAATAAGCAGTATGTCGGCATGCACCGCGGCGGCTCAACCCCCATGTGCTTCGATATCACTGAGCTTCTTGCGCGCGAGAACCGCATCATGCTCGTCTGCGACGCCACGAGACGTCCCGAGCAGGTCCCGACCGAAAATACTGACTGGTTCAACTACGGCGGCATTTACAGAGACATCGAAATCATCCGCGTTCCGAAGCTTTTCATCAAGGACTTCAGGATCGCTCTGGCCCCC
>CAMOZF010000124.1 GCA_946630765.1 uncultured Lachnospiraceae bacterium
CTGAGTATTTGAGTGAAGTGGAATGGGATCCCTCGGCTGCGCTCGGGATGACAGATTTCCAGCACAGATATTTTCTGTGCGTCACTTTATATCAATAATAACCAGCTCGGGCGGGTTGTAGAAGCGGGGAACGGCGGTGGATTCGCGGGCGAGGCCGCGGCTCGCGATCATGGTCGTGCCCTTCTCGCGGTAGAGACCGCCGCTGTAGCGGGGGAAGAAGCCCTGGTGCGGGGCGTAAACACCGTTCTGGAGGAAAGGAAGGCGCCACTGGCCGCCGTGCGCGTGACCGGAAAGCACGAGGTCGAAGCGGGTGTCCCGGTACAGGGGGAAAAGCTCCGGCCGGTGCGTGAGAAGCAGGGCGAAGGTGTCGGGATCGAGCGCGCGGTCGAGGGCGGAGAGCTCCTTTGAAAGGCTTCCCTGAAAGCTGGAAAGGCCGCGTCTGTAGTGGAAATCGAGGCTCTTGTCCGGATCATCGAGACCGGCGATCTGAAGACTTTCGCCGTTAATTTGAAGGAGCTCCGTTTCGCTGTGGAGAATGCGCACGCCGTTTGCCTTCAGAATCTCCATTTTTTTCGAAAATTTCTCTTTGCCGGCCCAGTACTCGTGGTTGCCGGTCACATAGTAGCAGGGATAGCGGCCTGAAAGCCCCTGCACCAGGTACGCTGTTTCCTGATCATCTCTTTTATCGTCGAACATGTCCCCGGTCATCACGATGACGTCCGGGGCCTCTTCCTGAATGGCCCGAAGAAGCTTCTCCTGCGCATTTCCGTAGCGGCAGGAGTGCAGATCCGAAAGGTGCGCAATCCGCACCGGATGGGAGATTTTCTCGCTCTGTATTTCATAATGCCGGACGGTCAGTCCCGCGTAGAAGCCGGGAAGGACAAGGGCGGTGAGCACCGCCGCCGGAATCCAGATTCGTTTTTTCATCGATACTCCTTTATGTGATCGCTTGATTTATAGCATTATTATACCATCCGGGAGGCTTTTGGCAAGAGTGTTCTTCATAGCGGTGTCATCCCGAGCGAGCAGATCCCGAATTGTGTGATTTCCATGCGCTCCGACAATCACGCGAAGACCACGGAGAAGCTTCAGGAAATGATCCGCTCCTCCGCGGATCTGAGCGGGAACGTTGAGGATATCGCCGGGTCCCGGGAGGCGGTGCTCATGACCTTCGTGATCCACCGCGTTGCCATCATCAGCTTCGAGGTGCCGTTTCAGATTCCGTGGAAGAGCATCCTGATCGCCGTCGCCTCCGTTTTCCTCGTCGTTTTTGCCACGATGATCTACGCGCGCGGCAAGCTGTCGAAGGACAATCCGATTGACGCGCTGAAACTGGAAACGCTGTAAGCGTCCGTTACCGCAGTTCAAACCCGATGCGGATATTCCGGGCGTTTTTGCGGGAAACGGTACCGAAGCCGCCGCTGATGATCGGAAGCATCGGCGGCAGATGGCCAAGGTCAATGTCCATCAGGACGGGGACATTGAGGTCCGAGACGACATCGAGGACCGCACGGTACTGGTCAAGGCCGAGAAGCTTCTGGCCGTACTGAAGCGGCCGTCCGATCAGGAAGGCTTTGACATTTTTGAACCAGCCGGCATGCTTCATCTGCCACATCGCGCGGCGGATCGAGAAGACCGACAGGTCGCAGGCTTCCAGGAACCAGATGATGCCGTCGCCCTTATAGCGCTCGGCAAATTCCGGTACGCGGTCATAAACGGTTCCGGTGAGATTCACGAGGCAGTCCATGCAGCCGCCGATGAAGCGCCCGGAAAGCGCGGAATCATCCCAGTTGAAGGCCTTCACGAAGGTCTGTTTTGTCAGGTTATAGGGCACGAGCGGATGATCCTGATCCTTCATGCTTTCAATTTCCCAGCGCCCATAGCCGGAAAATTCAAGCTTTTCCCCGGTGAGAAGCGAGAAAGCGTCTCTGATGGAACGGTGCCAGGGCTCCATGCCGAAGGTCCCTGCGCAGGGACCGTAGACGGCCGCCGTATCGCAGAGGGTCGGAAGCAGGAAGGTGAAATTGGTATTATCCGAGTAGCCCATGTACCATTTGGGCTGTGCGTTCCGGATCTTTTCAAAATCCACATAATCGAGGATCTCACACATCAGCTCGCCGCCGCCCACGGAGATCAGGGCATTGTTTTTTTCGGAGCAGTACCACCGGGTCAGCTCGTCTCCGCAGCATTTCGGGTCGGTACTGATGCCGATGCCGTCACCCTTATAGACATTCGGCCCCGGATCGGTCGAATAGCCCATCGCCCGGAACTTTTCCTGCGCGTGCCGGAAGGCTGAAAGATACGGCTCGGTTGCCGCGCCGAAGGACGGCGCGACAAAACCGATCGTGCCATTTTTACTGAGAAAATCGGGGTATCGCATAGACGCCTCCTTTGAAAAATCGAATTTCACCGCCGCGCTTTTCAAAAACACGGCAGCGGTTTCAGAAAGTGTACCATGATCCGGACGGTTTGTGAAGAGAAAAATGCCTGCCGGAACGCGGTGATTGAAAAAGATCCGTTTATTGTGTATAATACTCCGGAAACGGGTTTTCTTTGAGAAATCCGGAAGGGAGAAAACATACTGTGAAAAGAACTTATTCCAAATGCGGACTTTCTGTTGTGACGCTTTACGGTGTGATGGGTGCGGTTTCGGGCGTACTCATGGGTCTGATCGTCGGAATCGGCGCTGCGATCATGCTCGCGGGAGAAATGAACTGGCTGCTTCAGGAGGCCGGGCGTGGGGATTTTGGCAGCATTGTCCGGATCATCATGGACAGCGACATTATGAACTTTGTCATTATCGGCACCGTTCTCGGGTCGGTTTTCGGCATGGGCATCGGAATCCTGATCATGCGCAGGATCCTTCCCGAAAAAAATAACATTCCGATTCCGAAAAAGAATCTGTCCTTCCCCGATTTCCTGCTGGTTATCATGATGGCCTTCGGGCTCTGGGGCGTCGGCGCCTTTCTCGGAAATCTGCCGGAATGGTTCGGCATCGGCCTTGAGAACGAGCTTTTCAGTTCCACGAGACCGATCATGATCATTTTCCACCTCTACGCGATCTTCGGCGCGCCGTTTTTCGAGGAACTGGCCTTCAGAAAGACGCTTCTTGACGCGGCGCACCCCTATGGCGAGATCCCGGCGGCCTTCCTGTCGGCGCTGCTTTTCGGCCTAATGCACGGAAATTCCGCGCAGTTTCTGCTGGCCTTCACGCTGGGACTGCTGCTTTCGGCGGTCTACATGCGCACGGGCCGCGTGATCTACACGATGTTCCTGCACTTTATGATCAATCTGACGGCGACCGTTCCGAGCTTTTTCGAAATGGCCGGCATCAACATCGACATCCCCTGGTACTTTGTCGTCGGGACACTGACCGTGGCGGGAATCGTGCTTCTGATCATTTTCCGGAAAAAAGAGTTCCTGAGCCTGTCCGAATCCGCAGAGCCGGATCCGAACGCCTCGGCCTTTAAAAATGTCGGCATGCGCATCGCCGTGATCGGCGGACTCGTGCTGATCGCGGGCTATGAAGCGATCCAGTTTGTCGGCTGCATCGCGAGCGGCTTCGGCCCGGAAGTGCTTTTACGCCTGGTGCCGCTTGCTTTGACCGTTGCGGTCATCATCCTCGTGCTGCGTCTCGTGGGAAAGCCCCGCAGTGTAGCACAGGCGATGATTCCGGAGATGCCGCAGCTGAACCCGCAGATGAATTCCGAAATAAATCCGCAGGACAACAAATAAAGCCCTTGACAGTTGCATTTTAATGGAATACAATGCAGGATAACAACCGTATATTCATGATAGAGGCGCGGCCAACAAGAGTAGCTGTTTCCGAACCGTAAAAGGACCGTTAACAGGAAGCAGGCGAAAGGGGCGGCCGCCGAGAAAAAACAGAGGGCCAGGGTCCGGCAGCTGTTTTTTCGGGCCATGAGAGAAGATCTCATGGACTGTCGCGGAGAATTTTTCGCGGAGCGCTGTCGTGTTCTGTATCCATCATAGAAATCCTTTTTTCCCTGATCACTGCAGAAGTTATGACAGGTCATGACTTTGCAGGTTGATTATTCGGACAGCAGTGTCCGGGAAAGAAGGATTTTTTTATGAGAAACCTGGGTAAAAGAGACAGCAGAAGAATTCTTCGGATTCTCGTACCGGTAATTCTTCTTCTTTCGGTTCTCGCAGTGACGGTCTTCGCGGACGGCGAAGGCGCGGAGGAAACCAGCCGCTTCTATCAGACGTTCTGGTCGCTTCTTCCGCCGATTATCGCGATCGGGCTTGCACTGATCACGAAGGAGGTCTACACCTCGCTGTTTGTCGGAATTGTGGTCGGCGGCCTTCTGTACAGCAATTTCAATTTCGAGGGGACGATCCTGCATGTTTTCAATGACGGCATTGTCGCCTCGATCGCGGATCCCTATAATGTCGGTATTCTGGTCTTTCTGGTCATCCTCGGCATCCTGGTCATCCTGATGAATAAGGCCGGCGGCTCGGCCGCTTTCGGACGCTGGGCTTCCGAACACATCAAGTCCCGCGCCGGCGCACAGCTCGCGACGATTGCGCTCGGTGTGCTGATCTTCATCGACGACTATTTCAACTGTCTGACGGTCGGCTCCGTCATGCGCCCCGTGACCGATAAGAGTAAAATTTCCCGCGCGAAGCTGGCGTACCTGATCGACGCGACGGCCGCCCCGGTCTGCATTATCGCGCCGGTTTCTTCCTGGGCCGCAGCGGTATCGAGCTACGTGGAGGAAGGAAACGGCCTCGCGCTCTTTATCCGCGCGATTCCCTTCAATTTCTACGCGCTTCTGACGATTGTCATGATGATTTTCCTCGCTGTGACGGGCATGGACTTTGGCCCGATGCGCAGGCACGAGAAAAATGCCAAAGACAACGGCGACATTTTCTCCGGCATGAAGGCCTACGCCGCCGAAGCTTCCGAGGACGCGAACCCGAAGGGCAAGGTCATTGACCTGGTGCTCCCGATCGCCGTCCTGATTGTCTCCTGCGTGATCGGCATGATCTACTCGGGCGGCTTCTTCTCCGGCGAAAGCTTTATCAACGCCTTCAGTAATTCCGACGCCTCCGTCGGTCTGATGCTCGGCTCGGCAGTCGCGCTTGTCATCACCTTTATCTACTACCTGATCCGCCGTGTCCTTTCCTTCAAGGAAATGACCGCCGCGATCCCGGAAGGCTTCAAGTCGATGGTTCCCGCGATCCTGATCCTGACCTTCGCCTGGTCCTTAAAGGCCATGACGGATTCTCTCGGCGCAAAGCAGTTCGTTGAAGCGCTGGTCATGAACTCCGCCGGCGCCTTCCAGATCTTCCTTCCCGCGATCGTCTTCCTGATTGCCGTCCTTCTGTCCTTTGCGACCGGCACGAGCTGGGGCACCTTCGGCATTCTGATCCCGATCACGCTCGGTGTCTTCCCGCTGACCAATCCGCTCGGCGTTGTCTGTGTCTCCGCCTGTATGGCCGGCGCGGTCTGCGGCGATCACTGTTCCCCGATCTCCGATACGACGATCATGGCCTCTGCCGGCGCGCAGTGTGACCACGTGACGCACGTTTCCACCCAGCTTCCCTACGCCATCACCGTCGCCGCGGTCAGCTTCGTCACCTACATCATCGCCGGCCTCGTCCCGCGTGCCTTTGTGGCCCTCCCCGTCGGCATCATCCTGATGATCGGCACCCTGTTCCTGATGCGCATGCGCGACCACAAAAAGAACGCCGCCTGACCCCCATCATAAAACACCCCGCCCTCCCTGCCAGTACTGCCTGCCGGCACAAACAGGGAGGGCTTTTCTTTATCGTGTAAGAGGAATATCTGTCTGTTTCTGCGGCTGTTAGCGGGAGCGCACCCAGCTTCAGACTTTCAGGGCCCTGG
>CAMOZF010000125.1 GCA_946630765.1 uncultured Lachnospiraceae bacterium
TAAAGGACATGAAGCACAGGGCAATGAAGCCTGCAATCGTTGTAACAGAGGAGCCCAGAACGCTGGTCAGCGTGTTCTGAATCGCAGTTGCCATGGCCTGTTTGTGGTCCTTTTCGTGCAGCAGCTCTTCATTGTAGCTGTGCCACAGGAAAATCGAATAGTCCATCGTGACCGCGAGCTGAAGCACTGCCGACAGCGCCTTCGTAATGTACGAAATCTCTCCCAGAAAGACGTTGGAGCCCAGGTTCAGCAGGATCATCATGCCGATCGAAAGCAGGAAAACGAAGGGCACCAGGAAGCCGTCCAGAAGAAGAAGCATTGCGGCTGTCGCACAGGCAACGGCGAGGCCCACATACACCGGCTCCTCCTTCTCGCAGAGATCCCGAAGGTCGATCACGAGGGCCGTCATGCCGGACACGAAGCAGCGTTCTCCGGCAACCTTTCGGATCTCTCTGACCGCCTCCATCGTCTCATCCTCGGATGTTCCGGTGTCGAAAAATGCCGCGAGCATCGTCGAATGGTCCGAGTAGAATGCGTCCCGGATCTTCTCCGGGAGCATTTCCTTCGGAATATCTTCACTGAGCAGTGAATCGCAGCCAATCACGGTATCCACGTGATCGATTTCCTTCAGCCGCTCCGTCAGATCCCGCACCTCACTATCCTGCATATTTTCCAGGATGAGGAAGGTGAAGGCGCCTTTATGGAAGTCCTTCATCAGTTCATTCTGTCCGATGACCGTATCCATATCCTCCGGCAGATACGTCAGCAAATCATAGTTGACGCGGGTCCTGGCCATTCCGATCACCGACGGAATCATCAGAACCAGGGAAAGAATCAGGATCGGTATCCGAAACTTTACCACCAGTTTACCAAATTTCATATCTTTATCCTCCAAGCTTTTAATACTCTGCATACTCGGTCTCGATCACATCCGGCCGCTGATTCTTCGCAATCTTCACGGTGCTCAGCGCGACGAGAAGATTCAGCACACCCTCCAGCGCGAGCGCGATCCCGAACAGCACCTGCAGCACCGAAGCGCCCGCCGCCGGTCTCAGGATCAGAAGGATGCCTGCGATACAGCTAAGAAGCGCAACCCCCGCGGTCGTCCACCAGCTGGTAATTCCGAATTTCCGCGCATCCAGAGAAATCTGTATTTTGAAAAGGCCCTCGACGAGTATCGCCACACCGCCTGCCGTGCACAGGAAATTGATCGTGCTTTCCCGGTGCAGCAGGACGATCACACCGAGCACGAGAAGCAGAATGCCGAACTGCCAGTCATACTGGAAGGCCAGCCGGAACAGGTCCCGGGAGAAATAGCCGACCAGCTTGATCACGCCGAACAGGATCAGCGATCCCCCTGTCACGATCCCGAGGTACTGCCCCGCTTCCGAAGGATGCAGGATGAAAAACAGTCCCAGGAGAAGCAACAGTATGGAAACTGCAATATAGCCGATTTTCGCGATAATGATCATCGCCTGCGGATGATGTTTCATGCTTGATTCCCCCTCATTTCTTCATTTTTTCTGACTACGCTCTGAATTATAGCAGGCTCCTGAGGAAAGAAAACGGTCAGAAGAACCCGCCGTGCCAAAAATTCAGACACTGCGCGCGAAATGCCCAAAACACAAAAATGCCCCGGACAGCAAGCTGCCGGGGCGCTGTGAAACCATTATGTAATTATTGTTGGTCAGGGATCAGGTGGAACGGGTCCGTCATATTGCCGCTCTGGATTTCAAAGATCCGCCGGAAATTCCGGATGTTCTCCTCCTGCATGCCCTGATTCAGCCATTCCGTTACCAGCCCGAAAAGAAGGCAGCGGTAACAGACGATCAGAAGCTCCTGATCCTGCGGCTTCATATCCTGATCCTTCAATGCGGCCGCTGCGTAGCGGCGGACAAAATAATCCGCAGTCTCCCTCAGATACCGTTCGAAGACATCCCTGCTGAGCGAGCGATAAATATGCATGATCGCCCGCTTTTTCGCGGACGCAAACTCCACCACCGCATCGAAGCATTCCTGAAGCGTCGACGCGCCGGCGTATTTACGGATCACTAGGTCCGACTCTTCCTTCACGATCTCCTCCAGAAGCTCCGGAATCCCCTGATAATGATAATAAAAGGAATTGCGGTTGATTCCGCAGTCCATGACAATGCTCTTCACGGTAATCTCCGAGAGCGGATGTTCGTCGAGAAGCCGCAAAAAACTCTCCTTAATCGCTTTTTCCATCAGATTCGGCATAGTTTCTCCCTGCGGACCGTACAGAAGCTTCCTGACTGCCTGTACCGGGTCCTATTGTAGAATTTTATCACGCGCTCCGCTTGACAGCTATGGGCAAATGCCGCGCGTCTGTCGTAATTTCCGACATTTTCAAGCGATTTGTCGGACTGATTCCGGCCAGCCGCCAGGTCCTTTTCTTTTCAGACTTCCGGCATTTCCCGCGTTTTTCGTATTGACAGATGTCTTTCCGATAAAGTAAGATGGATAAAACACTTTTCGGAGGTTTATCATGAATATCGGAGTCAATACATTCGGTCTGAAATATGACCTGTTCCGCGATTTTGACGGGGCGCTTGCGCGGGTAAAGGAAATCGGTTTTACGGCCATCGAGATCTGTGCCATGTCGGCGGAGGCGGCCAAAGGCTTCCTCGAAAAGATCCCGGAGGAGCAGAAAAAGAACATGCAGGACACGCCGCTTTCAAGGACCTTTCAGCCCCTTCCCGATGCGGTTCTTCTGACAGAGAAAATCCGTGCGCACGGCTTCCACGTCGATACCGTGCACTGCAGCCTTCCGATCGATTCGGATGATGCAGGCGTTCTCCGCTACACGGAGGAGCTTGCCGACTTTTACCAGAAGACCGGCATCCGCTATGTCGTTACCAGCCCGATGGTCAGACTTCAGAAGATGAAGGAAATTGCGCCGCGCCTGGAGCTTGCGGCGAGAACCCTGCAGGAGAACGGCATGTTCCTTCTGATCCATAACCACGCCTCGGAATGTCACAGCGAGGACGGAACGACGGCGCTCGAGTACGCGATGGAACACTGTCCGCACCTCTACGCCGAGCCGGACGCCGGCTGGATGGTTGCCGGCGGCATGGACCCGGTGCCCTTCATGGAAAAATACGGCAGCCGGATCATTCATTTGCACCTGAAGGATTTCAAGAAAGGCTTTGATCCGGAAGGCGAGGGCGAGGAACGCTTCTCGGCGATCGGCGAAGGCATTCTGCCGCTTCGCGCGGTGCTTGAAGCGAAAAAGCACTGTGCGGTAACGGAACAGGGATTTTTCATCGATCAGGATGCTTCGACCGGAGATTTTATCGAGGATCTTCGCACCGGCTACGAAAACGTAAGAAAAAACCTTGAATAACCCTGCGCCTTCATGGGTCCAAAGAAGCTTCGGAAAGGAAAAGACGATGAAGTGGTGGCTGAATGAACAGATCCGGATGATCCAGAACAACCTGCAGCTGGACAGTCCCGGAAAAATCGATCCCAAAACCCACGTCGCACGGCTGAAGGAGATGCACGCAAACGTCCTTCAGCTGAACTGCGGCGGCATCTGGTCCTTCTATCCGACGGGAAAGGATTATCAGATCGAAAGTCCGTATCTTCGCGACGATTTTTTCGGGCGGATGACGGAGGAATGTCACAGAAACGGCATCCGCGTGATCGCGCGCTTTGACTTTTCGAAGCTTCCCGATACGCTTGAGCAGAAATACCCGGACTGGTGGGCGACAAACCGCGACGGCTCCTATGTCCGCTACAACGGGACCATTGCGACCTGCGTGAACAGCCGCTACCAGCAGCTTCTGTCATCGGAGATCATTGCCGACGTCATCCGCCGGTACCGGATTGACGGCGTATTTTTCAACTGGTTCGGCTATGTCAATATGGACTACGAGGGAAATGTCTTCGGCCCCTGCCAGTGCGAAAACTGCCGCAGAAAATTCCGCGAAATGTTTGGTGAGGATCTTCCGGAGGACTTTCAGGGACTGCCGGAGCTGCAGGAAAAGTACAAGGAATTCAAGAAACGCACGGTCCGGGAAATCCTTCAGCGGATCCGGAACACCGTGGAGGCGCTTTCAGATGATATCGCGATCAGCACCTATGTGACGGAGGGCGTAGATATCGTCCGGGACGAGTCCAATACCGATCCGAAAAAGCCGCTTCCCTACTGGCCTTACATGAGCTCGGACAATGTCACCCTGATCGCCGACAGCTATCCCGACAAGCGTTCCTCGAACGTCTCAATCAACGCCCTCTCCCTGTCCCACCGCTACAGCAGCATTGACCGCGCGTGGACCAGGATCCGCCTTTACCAGAATCTCGCAGCCGGCGGCGCGCTGGATTTCTGCATTCTCGGCGGCTTTACGGACTATCCGGACAAAAAGAATCTCCCGGACGCCGCGTCGGTATTTGCCTTTGCCGAGCGGTATCAGGAAATTTTCTCCGGGCTGAAAAGAACTGCGCAAATCGCGGTGCTCGCTTCCTACGGCACGCGGAAAAGCCATGCCGCCTATCGCGGCCTCTTCCGCATGCTGAAGGAAGAACATCTACTGTTCTGCGTCCTCGAGCCGGAAGCTGTGCGAAAGAATCCTTCACTTCTTGAAGGGAAAAAGCTTGTCTTCTTTACGGGTGAGGGGCTGGATCTTCTGCCCCTTGTGGAAAAAAAAGGCGGCGCCGCGGTCTTTATCGACGACGGCTCCGCCTCAGTTGGAAAGTCCGCTGATCTGATCGCTTCCGCTTTCGGCATTACTGCTCTCTCAGAGGAACTCCGCCCTTCAAACGGCTCCTTCTATTTCCGCGCCGCACCGGCTCCGGCCTTCCAAAGGCTTCAGGAAGAAGGGACCAACTGGATCGCGCTTCTTTCAGCGCGCCGCAAATTCCGGCTGCTTCCGGGCGCGAAAGGAATGCTGCCGCTTGTACTGCCCTCCACCTTCGGCCCGCCCGAGCTGGCCTTCGGAAATAAAGAGAGCGACACGCCGCTTGCCGCGGCTTTCGGAAAGAATCTGTACATCGGATTCGATCTCAGCGGACAGTATGACCGTGTGGGTCAGGAAAGCGTCAGGGAAGCCTTCCTCTCGGCTGTTTCGTCCGTATCCGGCCTGCCGCGGGAGCTCCTTACCGACGCGCCCGAGATGTGCGAATTCTTCCTGAATGAGACCCAAAACAGCGGCGAATATCTTCTGCAGATCATCAATCTGACCGGCTATAACGGGGTCCGCTTCTTTTCCGCGCCAAAGCTTTCCGGCATCCGCGTGCAGCTTCCCGGGAAAATGTTCCGGCGCATCCGGCGGCTCGGCCTCTCCTCCGAAGAAGAACTTCAGCCGGAGAACGGCGCCGCCGTGCTTGATCTTGACGGCGAGTATGCAGCGTTTCTATTAGAATGCTGACCCACCCTATGATTCCAGTTTCGGAAGCACTTCATTCCACAGAAGCCGCAGGATCTCAAAGCCTCTCTCCGGCTCATGGGAAGTACAGAATATCAGTAAAAATGACTTCTCTTTTCTTTTACAGCGCAGATTTCAGGATCGCTCCGTACAGTCCTCCGAGCTGTCGCCGAGCATGAGGATGATGCCCCTGCGGCTGTCGGACAGGCACGGATAAAAGGCGCCGTTAAAGCCGTCGGTTTCAATTCTGAATATCTGTCTTTTCCCGGTCATTGATCAGTCCCCCTTCAATATACGGACGTAGCGGCTGCGAACAGTCTTTTGTTAGCAGTCACTAACCATTACTGATTATATTCCCTTTTTGAAAGAAAATCAAGACCATACGCGGAGGGAAAACTTCTTCCTGTTTGAGCCGCAAAGCGGATTGCTTTTGATCGGCTTTTCAGGTAT
>CAMOZF010000126.1 GCA_946630765.1 uncultured Lachnospiraceae bacterium
TCGGTTTTCCTCGTCGTTTTTCTTCTTTCGGGCATTCTGTTTTTAGGGCTCTTCCTTTTTCTGTTTCCGAAGACCCGGTCCGTGCTCGGTCCGGACGGCGCGGTGCTTCTTTTGCTGCCCTGTCTTTTTCTTCTTTGTTCCGGCGTCCTTCCTGGAACAATTCGCGTCTATGAAGGGAGCCTCAGAAATGCCGGGGCCGGAATCCTTTTGATCTTTCTCCCCCGCCTTGTCCTGATTCTTGGCCTGATCTATGCACTTCGCGAGCTCTCGATATGGCTGCTCTCCCGCTGCAGTCAGGAAAGACTCCTTCGCCTCCGGCTTCTGAAAAGGCTGGACCCCGATTTCCGCTATCCGATGCTCCATGCGATTCTTCCGCTGGTCCTCCTTCTTCTTGAGACGGTTCTTCTGGTTGTTCTTCTCTGTTTTCAGCTGTTCGGCCAGGCCTACCGTTATGATGTACCGCGTGCGCTTCTTCCGTGCATGGATCTCACGCTTCTGATTCTTCTTGCCTTCTCCTTCCGGGCGTTTTTCTACGGTCTTCAGACGATCCGGACGCTGCGGGACCAGGCGATCGAGGAGGCGGTCAGAAACGAACGACTCCGCGTGGATCTGATTGCCAATGTTTCGCATGACCTTCGGACCCCGCTGACCTCGATTATCGGCTACGGGAATCTTCTGAAATCCGAAACGCTGAGCGCGGAAGGCGCCGAGCACCTTTCGCTTCTGAATCAGAAGTCCTCCTACATGCGGGAGCTCGTGGATTCTCTTTTCGAACTGACCAAGGTTTCGAGCGGCGTGCTGCAGGCGCATCCGTCGTCCATCGATCTGCTCCGGCTTCTCGAGCAGACAATCGGTCTTTTTTCGGATGAACTTGCCGAAAGGAATCTCACGGTCAAACGCCACTACGAGTCCGACAGCTGTCCTCTTGTAACGGACGGGAACTTTCTGAACCGTGTGATCGCGAACCTGCTTCAGAACGCGGTCAAGTACGCGCTCCCCGGCACGAGAATCCATCTGACCGTCCGGAAAAGACCGGAAAATGTGGCGATCCGCCTGAGTAATGTCGCATCCTACGAGATGGATTTTGACCCCGAAGAAATCACGGAGCGCTTCGTCCGGGGCGATAAGAGCCGCACCAGCCGCGGCTCGGGACTCGGGCTTGCGATCGCAAAAACCTATACGGAGGCGGTCGGCGGGAAGTTTTCCGTGGAAGTGGACGGCGACCAGTTTACCGCTGTGCTGCAGCTTCCGAATCTGTAAGAAAGCTGAAAGGATTCCGTCGGCCTCTTCTTCAAAAACCTCTGTTATCGTTATTCTCAGAATAATAATAACGGAGGTTTTTCCATGTCCTTCTTCATAAAATACCGGAAGCAGACGCTCTATGCCCTCTCCTTCTTCCTGCCGCTTCTGATCGGCGGCATCGGCTATGCCGTCCGGGGCATCGCGCCCTTCGGGACGCAGTCTCTTGCGGCAATCGACGGCTTCGGCCAGTATTTTCCGATGCTCCGGGAAGCGGAGCGGCACTTTTTTCATCCCGCCGCATGGAGCTTTTCCGGCGCCTTCGGCTTCAGCTTCTATGCCCAGTCCGCCTACTACACGAACAGTCCGCTGAATATTCTTCTATTCCTTCTCCCGGGGAAAGTTCAGGTCTGGGAAATGGATCTTCTCGTGCTGCTCCGCTTCGGCCTGATGTCGCTTTCCTTTTTCCATCTGCTTTCAAAGCATTACTGCCGCCTCACATGGACCGATCTTCCGCTGTCTCTTTCGTGGGCCTTTTCCGGCTACAGCCTTGCATTTATCAATCAGATCATGTGGATGGATGCGCTGATTCTTCTGCCGCTTCTCGTTCTCTCACTGTACCGGCTGCTGAACGAAGGAAAATGTCTTCGCTACGGAATTCTTCTCTTTCTTCTGATCATCAGCTGCTTCTACATCGCCTACATGGTCTGTCTCTTCCTGATCCTTTTCAGCCTGGTTATTCTTCTGTCGGAACAGAAGAAAAGCTTTCGGCAGGCGCTTCTGGCACTTCTTCTTTTTGCAGGCGTATCACTGCTCTCAGGGCTTCTTTCGCTTCCCTTCCTGCTCCCGCTTCTTCGGGCGATCAGGGAAACGGCTGCAGCCAATGCCTCTGCTCCTGCCTTTTTCAGCTTGATGCATCCGCTTTCGGAGGTCCTTCTTCGCTTTCTGCCTTTCCAGGAGGCCTCGCTCGCGTACGGTGCGCCGAATTTCTATTTCGGACTGTTTTCGCTGGTTCCGCTGCTTTTCGCGTTTCTATCCTCTTCGCTTCCGCGCCGGAAGAAGCTGCTTTCAGGCACTTTTGTCCTTTTTCTTCTTCTGTCTGCGCTTCTTTCCGGGACAGACTATCTCTGGCACGGCTTTCACGAGCCGTCCCAGCTTCCCGGGCGGGAAAGCTTCCTGCTCATTTTCCTGATACTTTTCTTCTCCGGAAGCGGCATTTCCGAGATCCGTTCCCCGAAAAAGAAACTGCTGATCGCGCTTCTTCTTGCCGCGGAAATCACCGGAAATGCCGTCTTTCAGTTTCAAAATGTCCCCTGTGTCACGGCCTCCCATGTCGCAGAGGCTGACGAAAGCCTCACGCGGCTCCGCGCGGAAATCAGCCCGGAGCTTCCGTCCGGTGAATTCTTCCGGACAGAGATCAGCCCCTACAGAGACAACGGCGGACAGCTGTACGGCTATGCAGGGATCAGCTATTATTCCTCGACGATGCCTGAAGACGCATATCTTTTCTTTCAGGCGCTCGGCGTCTCCCGCTACGCCGGAAATGTTTCCGTCCGCTTTGAAAGCCGGACAAGCGGCGATTTCCTCTATGATCTTTTTTCCGTGCGCCGGATCCTCAAGGAGGACGGAACCCTTCTTGAAAACAGCGACGCGCTCCCGCTTCTTGTTGTCTGCGACAGAAAAGTGCTCGCGGACTTTTCCGACGGCGCAGGATCTCTTGTGCGGAGGTCCCGTGATATTGTCTGGGAAACAGGTGAAGAGATGCTTTCCGGGCCTGCGCTTCAGAACCGGCTTCTTCAGTCCATGTCCGCCCGCAGCGAAGCGCTGATCGACGAGGAGGCACACGCCATCCAGCCGGCCTACGGGCGCGCCCTTTCATCGCTATCCGCCTATGGAAATGTCCTCATCGAAACGATCCGGGAAAACGTGCTGTTTACGGAAATCCGGGCCTCGGCGGACATCAAAAAAGAAGGAAGCCTCCTTCTTATGAGTCTTCCTTCTTCGAATGTTTCCTTATGGGTGGACGGGGAAAAAGTCCCGCATTCCGCCGTTCTTCAGTATATGGCCGCCTGTCCGCTCGACCGGGGGCCGCATGATCTTCGGATCCGGCTTCTGCCCTGAATCCGTCAGTAGCCCATGGCCTCGCTTAATGCCGGCAGGAACCGTTCCTCATACCACGCCTGGGAGAAATGGATATTGTCGCCTTCATAGAAGCAGTCGTCACCCGTGTAAAGCGGCGAGAGATCCAGGAAGATAAAGCCGTTATTCTGCGCGTATTCCTTCAGCGCCTGGTTATAGGCTGCGATGTTCTGATCCTGTCCCTCGTAATAGTCCTTCTCGCGGACCGTCGTCGGAAGGATCGACAGCAGATAGATCGTGCTCTCATCGTCCTCTGTCCGGAAGGCCTGAAGCAGCCGGTCGTAATTCTGAACAAATACCCAGGGATCGTTGCGCTGCGGATTCAGCTGGACGTCATTGATTCCGTACCAGAAGGCCGTCTTTTCCCGGTGCTTTCTCGCAGCATTCGTCGCATTTTCGAAGGCGGATTCATCGGTGAGCTGGCCGCCCCAGGTTGCGCAGATGCTGTCGTCCGGAACGAGCTGGAACGACAGCGCGCCGCCGGTTCCCAAAGTCAGTGTTCTCGAATCTCCGACCAGCACCACTTTTCCGTAATCCGGCACATGCTCCTCCGTTGTTGTCTCGGTCTCGCTTTCGGTCTCGGTTTCCTCGGGCGTGGTCTCGGTTTCAGTCTCTTCCGTGGTTTCGGGCTCTTCTGTCAGATCAGGCGCGGCCGTCGTTTCCGCGGTGGTTTCTGTTTCAGACGGAAGCGTGACTTCTGTCTCGGCGGTCAGCGTGGTTTCCTCTGCCCGGTTCCAGGGAAGCAGCTTCCTGTTTCCGAGCCGGTCCGGGATCAGCGCAAATGCCGCCGCCGCAAGCACCGCAAGGACTGCCACGATCACCTCGGCGACCAGCACCCTTCTTAAGCGGCGTTTTCTTTCCTCAAGTCTTTTTTTCTGCCTTTGATTCATAAATCTGCATTCTCCAAGAAAGTCAATATTTCAAAAGATTATAACATAGCTGAGGGCTCCGGTCAAGAACCGGGCTTGTGCTTGACATTTCAGGAGGGATCGGCTAAACTCCTAAACGGCGGTTTCTGCATTTTATGGGCCGCCCGGAAAAACGACCGAAGGAAGAAATATCTGAATATGAATCAAATCACAGAAACACTGGCAAAAGAACTTCAGAAAAGTCCGCAGATCATCCAGAATGTCATTGATCTCTATGACGAAGGGAATACCATTCCCTTCATCGCCCGCTACCGTAAGGAAGCCCATGAAAACATGGGCGACGAAGCGCTCCGCACGCTTGAGGAGCGGCTGAAATACCTGAGAAATCTGGA
This sequence comes from uncultured Lachnospiraceae bacterium, assembly GCA_946630765.1. Next base: position 4,640 of record CAMOZF010000126.1, read on the forward strand.
AAGCCGGAAGGAGGATGTGCTCCGGCTGATTGCCGAGCAGGAAAAGCTCACGCCTGAACTGGAAAAGAAAATCCGGGACGCGGCAACACTCTCCGCTGTCGAGGACCTTTACCGTCCGTTCCAGAAAAAGCGCCGGACGCGCGGCCAGGCCGCCCGCGAAAAGGGACTGGAGCCACTCGCGCTTCTTCTGTACAGCCAGCCGGAGGAAATGAAGGCCCCGGAAGCAGAAGCCGAAGCCTACATCGATCCCGAAAAGGGCGTTCATGACATAAAGGAAGCCCTGCAGGGCGCCTCCGATATCATCGCGGAAACGGTGTCGGATTCCGCAGAGCTTCGGTCCGGCATCCGGACCTTCTATCAGCGTTCCGCATTTCTGAACGCTGTGAAATCGAAAGATGAGGACTCTGTCTACAGCGGATATTACAGCTTCTCCGGCGACTACAGCCGCCTGCAGGATCATCAGATCCTCGCACTGAACCGTGGTGAAAAGGAAGGCTTTCTCAAGATATCCTTCGACGTGGATGAAGAGAAAATCCTGTGGGCACTTGATCAGTCCATTATAAAAAAGAACTCCCCCGCGGAGGAATTTCTGAAGGGCGCCATCAGCGACGGTTTCCGCCGGCTTCTGAGGCCTTCTCTTGAGAACGAACTGCGCGCGGCCCTGACAGAGCGGGCGTCGGAAGGCGCGATCCGGAATTTCGCCGCCAATCTGAAGCCGCTTCTTCTGCAGCCGCCGGTCCGCGGCGCCGTCTCGCTCGGGCTCGACCCCGGCTACCGTATGGGCTGTAAATGCGCGGTAACGGATCCTTTAGGGCGTGTGCTGGATACCGCGGTTGTCTATCCGACCCACGGAGAACGGCAGCTGAAGGAGGCGATGGACCGCCTTTCTTCGCTGATCAGAAAGCACCGGGTCACGCGCATCGCGATCGGAAACGGCACCGCATCAAGAGAAACCGAGGCCATGACCGCCCGAATGATCCGGGAATACAAGCTCTCCGACGTGTCCTATATGGTGGTTTCGGAGGCCGGCGCTTCCGTATACTCCGCCTCGAAACTGGCTTCCGAGGAATTCCCGGACTATGATGTGAATCTCAGATCCGCCGTCTCCATCGCGAGAAGACTCCAGGATCCGCTGGCAGAACTGGTCAAAATTGACCCGAAAGCCATCGGCGTCGG
>CAMOZF010000127.1 GCA_946630765.1 uncultured Lachnospiraceae bacterium
ATGTTCAGAAGCGGATTGTCCTCAAAAAGCACCAGCTTCGGATCCATAACGATCGGCATGTAGATCAGAAGAAGCCGCATCGAGATGACGGTCGCGAAAACGCTCAGCGCCTGCACCAGGAACGCGATGCCCCACTGCCGGAACTTTCCGCCGTTATCCAGAGGAGCCGCCGCAATCACAGGCGGTGCGATAATGTAAAGGAACAGCAGGTTGAAAAGCCTTGCGACGCAGTTCATGATGATAACCACGAGGTCGAATATGATCGCAAAGGCGGTGATGAAGACCAGAATATAGTCCGTCTTGAAGCCGATATCGAAGTCCTCGCTCACCTGGTCATAGTCGTAAATATTCCGGTTGTTCGTCCCGTAGAAATACGGCCCTCGCAGTGCGTCGTCCAGCGCCGGTGCCTCGTTGTAGGCCGCGTTCCTGGCCGCCCCGAGCGTTCCCATCAGGAAGATCATGCGGTCCATGTGCAGCTCTTCGTCCGAGGTGTAGGTTTTCTTTATCGACTGCAGCGCCGTCGTCGTCTTATTGTTCTGAAGGTAGTCCATCGCGTGCAGGATGCTGTTCGCGATGCCTTCATGATACTGGTCAACCGAAATGTCCTTCGTGAGTGATCCGGAAGCCGCAATCTGTGCCAGCACCGACTGCCAGCTTTCCTGTGCTACCCCGTCCTTCGTCTCATGATAGGAGTAGTCGAAAACGCCCTGCTGCTGCAGGAAATACATATATGGCCGGATCTGATTGAAGCACATGTTCAGATTGTATCGGTTGTTCCGGGTACTGATCATCGAGTAATTGCCGATCGTCGCCAGGATCCGGCCCATCGCGGCGTATTCCTCCGCCGTGAACTCCTTTTCATCCTCCTGATCGAGATGATACGGATCCTTGAAGATGAAGTCGATCTGCTGCATCAGCACATTGGTCGCGTTGATGACAACGCCCATGACCAGCGTGAGGCCGAGAATCAGGATCATGCTTCGAAGCGCGCCGGTCAGGATCTGTCCGAAGGAGCGCTGTTCCTTATCGGAGGCGTCGAACATCTTCTTGACCACCGCCCAGATCGTAAAGCCGATTGTAAGGGCGAGCGCCATGACGGCCATGGCCCAGTAAATATTACTGATCGCCTTATTGGAGAAAAAGACATTGACCAGATAATCGTAATTATCTCCGGACTTAACGCGTTCCAGACCCGCAAACACCCCGAAAAGCTGCTGCAGAATATTGATGATACGACAGAGGCCGGTCTCAATATAGTAAGCTAATTTGAAGATGGTGGCATTCAGGATTGATTCGATCAGGGACGAAAATGAATCGCCCAGAAGATCACTCACGCCTCCCCATAATGCATCAAACAAAAACAGTCACCTGCCTTTCAGGATAACACATCCAGATTTATGACACTTATCCGATCCGGAGGCTTCTTCTTCTAATGAGGATGTAGATGCCGATGCCGGCAAGAAGAAGCGCCGCGAACAGAATAAATAAAATACTGCCGATATTGAAATACAGCATGATTTCAAATTGATAACTGGTGACATTGCCGGCCGCATCCGTCACCTCGATGAAGTAGGTGCCGGAGTTCGAGAGGGTGTAGACCCCGTTCGACGGGCTCGGTGTCACGTCCTGGTTGGCCCTTGTCACAGTAACCGATCCGCCTTCCTCGACGCCCGTAAACTGCAGGGCGCTGCGGACCTGATTGCTGCTGTTGATCCTTCCGGAAAACTGCAGCTCAGGCGGCGTGCGATCAATATATACTTCCAGTGTATAGGGAATTTCCGTTCCCAGACACTCATATTCGATTACATATTCGCCTTCCTGCTCCATATTGACATTGCTTCTGTCATAGGCAATGCCTTCTCCGTTCACCGTTGCGTTCACAACACGGAAGCCGTCCGGCATCCGGTATTCCGAGACCATCGCGGTTGTCTTCTGGATCAGGGTGAAGCTGAAAAGCTGTGTGACGTCGCTGCCGGAGCGGATATTCAGTACATATTCTCCGGGCAGATTGATATTGCTGAGTTTGCCGGTATACTCCGATCCGTTCCGGTAAAGCGTGACCATCGCATCGGATCCGGCCGTAATGCTGACGGCTTTCGTGAGGATCATGCCGTCCGCCGCCGTTGAATAAATCTCATTGACCGTATTGGCTACAGGATACACAAACTGATGCCGGTCCATGTCATAGTACATCGAATCCGACACCTCAACCCGTCCGGTTGTCGGAACTGCATCGTCGGAAGTCTCCATCGGCAGATTCGTGGCCGGATCCAGCTCTCCGGTATAGTCGATGATGGCTTCTTCCGTCTCCTCTTCCGCCGCTGTCTCTGTATCCTCCGCAGCGGAGACGACAAGCGCCCCCGCTCCGAAAAATAATATCAGACATGATAAAACTGTCAGGATCCGGAAAAGGATTCCTCTTTTCAACATTCTTGTGCTCCCTCTGTATGATTGAACCAATTAATAACGCTATTGCATTTTGGGGATTTTACTTAATCGGCTGGCCCTGTTCATCCACATTTAAGCTGACACGGCTTTTTAACCCCCCCACGCTGAGTCTGTAATTATGACTCGGACTGTCCTGATTGTAATAGACACGGTCTTTGCCTTTTCCGTATACCGCATCCTTCGCGCAATTGCAGAACTGGAAGCTTTCAATATAGCCTTTCCCTTTATAGGTATCTCCGCTCATATCCGTCTGACGGGAAAGCGGATAGCCGGAATCGCCGACGCCCCATCCGAAGAATACCCGGCTCTTATCGCCGCGGTTTTCAATCGTATATGAAGTATAAACCTCCATGCGTTCAGACATCAGGTCGCCGTAGTTGACGCACTGTGCGCCCTCGCCGAACTTGATGCCGGTAATCCCGCCGCCGACAACCTTGCCGCCGCCGAGAATGACCATCAGGCCGTCGCAGAGGATGGTGCCGCCGTCATGTCCGCCCTCCATAAAAAGAGAGTTCAGGCAGCTCTCGTTCTGCACGATCAGCGTGCCGCCCGGCTGAATATTGATCGTTCCGTTATTGATCACCCAGCCCTTAATGGAAAGCGTTCCGCCGTCCTGAACGGTAATCATGCGTCCTTCCGGAAGTATGATCGGACCGTCCAGATTCGACACCTGGCCTTTCTGAACAACAAAGTTCATGTTCAGGCGATCACAGAGCTCCGGCACTGCGTGATAGACATAGAAATCAGAGGCGTCGTCAATCGTCTTTCTGCCGTTTGTCAGAATATAACCATCCGTATCATTCTGGATGGCGATATTTGCTTTCCAGGTTTTGACCTTATTCCCCTTGATCTTATTGCTGCAATACCAGGAGGAGCTCTCGCGCTCAATCATATTGAGATAGGTGCCCTCTGTCCAGAATCGCACCGTCGTCCTTTTGACCCCGGTATTATCCGTCTTTTCCGCAGAAAGCGCAATCCAGTTTCTGCCTTCCTGCGATTCACTGACCGTCCGGACGCCGTAAGTAGATCTTGAACTGGAATCCCGGTTTTTTTCCTCGTTGTAATGACACAAATGGTACAGATAGTTCGTGTTGGTTTTGCCGATCATGGCCTTGGTGCTCATTATTCGGTAATCAAATACCCAGTCCAGACTTGAATTCTGGTAATTGTCATGGCCAGCAAGAGTTTCCGATACATAGGAATAAATATGGTACTGTCCCGTCAGGAAATCCCGCTTCGTGTTCTGATCCTGGAGAAGCGTGGTCGACCGATTCAGTCCGATTGCCACGAGCGGTCTTGAGAGCCCGTCTCTTTCGCCCGTACCCACAAGGAACGGCAGATTATCGGGCAAGGAAAAGGTTACAGCATCCTCTTCAAACTCCAGTCCGGTGAAAAAGTCCAGATTCCTTGTGTTTCCGGCAAAATAATAAGGATGCTGACAGTCATAAAAACCGTCGTAAGCACCGGACCCATCAGGGCTTTGCCGTTCAACTGCTATTCTTTGATTAGCTATAATGCCAATTAGTGTACCAATTACGGTGGCCCCAGTTTCCCACTGTGCCTTATTATGCCATTGATAATCTATTCTTTCCCGGTTATTATCATAAACCCGCCAGTAGTATCCCTGCGGATCATAATTGACCTGATAAAGTGCAGTCGGGACCTTAAACTTGATACCGTGCCAGGTGATGGTTGAACTGGGCAGCCATGTCGTGGTTTTTTTTGGATATGTGAGCAGCACAGGAAACAGTACGCCCGGTTTTTCCGACACGGGGGGCATGCCCTGGTGCCAGTACCAGATGGTAACAGAATCGACGTTGTCATTGAGATTCAGGAAATTCGACGCATCGATATTGAAGTCCACCGCACCCACACGGAGGGTCGGCGCACACAGTGTCAATACGGCAAAAAGTGCCAGAACCGCAAAGCTCCGGCCGACGATGCACCTGATTTTTTTTACTTCATCTTTTTTCATGTTGTCTCTCCAGCCTGTATCGCACGGAGGAATTCTCTTCCCCGCGCGATACAGTTATTTGTGGTCGGAAAGATTGTCTGTTGTTACGGAGCGACTGTCTCGATAATCGTCTCGCCGGTTCTCTCGTTGACCCAGTTGACAAGGTTCGGCATCAGGATTGTCAGTGCCAGAATCAGCACGAAGATCAGAACAAATCCGATGATCGCGTTCTTCAGGTGCTGTTTCGCTTTTTCACGGTCCTGCGGCTCCTCGGCCTTTGCATACTTGACGCCGAGAATGATGCTGAAGACTGTGCCGGCAGCGCCGACGATGCCAAGAAGCGGACCAGCGAGGTCCTGGATCAGCTCGATAATGGGTTTTGCTACATCGTTAAACATTTTTTTCCTCCCTTTAATAAAGTCCTTTTCCGGGCAGCGAATGATGATTATAGTATTTTCGCTGACTCCACTATGTTAACAGCCCGTGTCCAACAGATGTCCAACACAACTTCTGATTTTGGCTGAAAAAACCTGTTTTTCAGACTGTATAACTGCAGTATAACATCTGCTGTCCAACAAATGTCCAGCACGATCCGGAAGTTTTTGTAAATTTCCGGATTTTTTAAAGAACAGGTCCTGAAGCTTCCGCTTTCTCAGGGGCTGCTTCCGGCGCCTCCTGTTCCCTCATGCCCTGCTCTCTGTCGGGACCGTCCGTTTCCTCTGAATCCTGTCAAGATAGGCTTCCGTCAGATTCGCCCAGGAATAGGCGCTCATGTACTCGCCGCGGTAGGCATTCACCGCGTCGATGTCTCCCTCGCAGAAACGGTAGAGATCGCACTCGAGGAGCTCGGATTTCACGCGGATCGAACCGCTGCGCATCTCGAAGATATCGCTGATTCCGTACTCCTGAAGCGCTGTACGCAGGCTTCTTACGACGACGTCCATCTGCTTCTGCTTCGCGCGGTCGTAGAAATCGTCTTCCCAGAGCACCGAGAATGCTTCGGCACGCGTCACGCTGCTGCCCTCCCGGTCGATCAGGTACGCGAGAAGCTCCTTGGCCTTGGAACGGCTGAATACCACCGCCTGTCCGTCTACAAAGATGTCAAAATTCCCGAAGGTCCGGACCTTCACATGCGCGGCCCGTTCCTTTTTCTTCGCATTCAGCGCGTAATCGATCTCCTCCGCAAGTCTTTCCTTGCTGACAGGTTTCATCAGATATCCTGAGACATGAAGCTTGAAGGCATCCACTGCGTACTGCGCGTAGCCCGTAAGGAAAATGATTACGGTCTGCGGCCGGCGTTCCTTGATCTTCGCCGCCAGCGTCAGTCCGTCCATCGTCGGCATGTCGATGTCCAGAAGCGCCACGTCGGCGAAATTTCTGTCAAGCCATGAAAG
>CAMOZF010000128.1 GCA_946630765.1 uncultured Lachnospiraceae bacterium
CCGCGCCCTGGCAAATAGTTTCTGCACCGGGGACAGGTTCCGAATGACGAAAATAGTCCGCCGGGGACAGGTTCCAAATGACGAATTTCGTCATTTGGAACCTGTCCCCGGCGGCGTAATCCGGAGCAGTTTAATTGTTTATATAAAGCTGCACCTTCCCGATAATGCCTTCCGGGCGGATGGTTTTCGGCGCATCCATGGAGAACACCGGCCCTTCCGGCGGATAGAATTTAGCGACCTTTCTCGCAGGCGTCGCAAGCATCTCGATCCGGAGGGTATTCGTGCCCGCTTTCACGGCGCTGCTGAGATTGTACACCCAGTCCGGGGCAATTCTTCTGCCGCAGGACTGTCCGTTGACGAAGACCTCCGCGCCGTCCGACATCCAGTCAATCGAAAGCAGTACTTCTTCGGCATTTTCCGGACATTCGAATTCTGTCTCGTAGCGGAAGCAGTCCATCATCTCCGGATGAATAAGCGAAATATCCGAAAGCGTTTCAAGCTGCACCGCCTCACCGAAATTCGGATAGTCCTTTGCCATGCAGGAGGACAGACGGAAGCCTGCAGGATCAAAAACGACCCCCTTCCTGTCAAGTTTCTTCAGAAGCGCGGCCGCAGGAAGCGTTTCTTCTCCATCATAGCTTCCAAAGAAAAGGACGACCGGGTTAAAGGCCGGAACATACAGCTCGATGATGCTCTTTCCGTCCGAAACGGTCTGATCTGCGGCGCGGACGGTATTCTCATACGCGTCGTAAATCCAGGCTTTTTCCGTATTCGGCACGGTTACTGTGCCTTCATAGGGCGCTCCGAGATTGTTGTTTACAAACAGATAAAGCTCCTCTTCGTCCTGCGTATAGTGAAGGAAACGAAGGTCGGAGGATTTGCGGCTGAATTCGAGCTCGCCGATCCCCGTACCGCAAAGTGTCGGGACAAGCGTCTCCTCAGAGATCACCGTGCCTTCTGCTTCCACTTTTCCTTCTTCTGTAAAGGCAGCCGGACGGGCGCCGAGGAAGAATACAGGGAAGCCGGCTTTTTTCGCTTCCTTCGTGAATTTCACAAAGGCCGCCGAAGTGACATCCGCGCCGGGGACCACGAGTGCACGGTAAGTATAGCCGTTCACTTTCAGCGCGCCGTTCTCCAGAATCGCCGGATAATCGGGCGTGTCCGATCCGCAGGATGCGACAAGATCTACCGGAACAAAATCATAATCAATCTGCGCCTCCGCGAGGATCTTCGCGGGCACATCGCAGTACATGTCATGCTTCACGGACGGAAGCTCCGCCGACCAGTCGCCCTCCGCGTGATACAGAACCGCAAGCTCCGGATTCGCGTGTCCGTCCGACAGGAGGTGACACATCCGCTGCATATACGCCATCAGCTTCGTAAACGACGGGTACTGCGCGTTCTCGCCATGCGCGTAGAAATGCGGCGGGCAGTCCGGGTCCGGAAAAGCCTTCGGAGAGAAGGCATGGGGCACGTAGCGGTTGATTCCGGACACGAGGAAGTTGTCGGCGAGATATTTCATCTTATCCACGCCGAAATCCCAGCCGGTCGCGCCGAAAATCTCGCAAAGCGCGCGGCCCTTCTTGTGCGGATCAATATGCGCGTGCGAAGACGCCCATTTGCCGAGCGTATAGTAATAATAATCACCGCCCATCGAATCCCTTGTGCTGTGCTGGGACCAGGGGTGCATCTGCGAATTGAACACGAGATCCACGCCGCCCATGTGATTGCCGTGCATCGCGCGGAAATAGTGCCCGAGACCGCCGCCTAAAGCATAGGAAAGATGCTTGTCCTCCCAGATATGACCGATGTATTCCACGCCGTGCGCTTCGCACCACGCGCTGAGCTGTCCCGCGAAATTCTTTTCGATCAGCCGTGTCACGGCGTCCATGTACGCGGTCCGTACGCGGACGGTCAGTTCATCCGTTCCGTCTCCCCATAAGAGCGGCATGAGCTTCTTCCAGTCTCCGCCGAGACGCTCTTCAAGCATCTTCGGAAGATCCTTCTGCCAGGGATTCGTCAGATGCCGCTGTCCGCCAAGTCTTGCCGTCTGGTAGCCGCCGGCGATATTTCCGACCATCGGCTCGTCAGAGAAGAAGCCGAGAATCGTCTTGCCGAACTCTGAAGCGTACTTTTCATAATGCTTCTCATAGACCTCGTCGATCAGCACACGTACGCTGTCGTGATCCAGAATGTTGATATAGTCTGTCCGTCCGTCGCCGTTATGCGTAAGGAAGGTCACATAGATCTTGAAGGAACCGTTCGGAACGTCCCAGGTGAGCATTCCGTCCGTAACAAAGGAACTGAGATCCTGCGGATGTACAAGACGGCCTTCGGCATTGATCTCCCAGGCGGTGACGCTCAGGATTTCCTCGTCATTTTCGAAAAAGGTCTTCTCTGTGCCCGGCCGCTGCGGCGGCATGCCGGGGAACATTTTCGGCGTCACCTTGTCAAGAACTGCTGCCTTGATGTCAAAGCGGTTTTCAGGAGAAGGGCCGTAGCATTCGGCCGCAACCGAATCGATATACCAGGGGCGGAGCGCCTTTTCAGCCTTTGAAATACCCCCGTTTGCGTGTCCGGTCGGGAAATGATCGTCGTCGAGGATCCAGACCTTCATCCCGCGCTGATGCGCCTCGTCAAGAATCACGTCCATATCCTGCCACCACTTCGGGCCGCAGAAATCCGGGTGCGGGCGGCACTCGACACAGACCTCATGGATATTCGCCTCGTCGATCGCGCGCATATAGTCTCTTAAGGTTTCCTCGTCTTCTCCGTGCTGCCAGAAGAAAGGCAGAATGTAGGACCCGCCTTCGTTCTTTAAAAGCTGCTCAATTTTACTCATAAAAAGCCTCCGTCAGGGTATAGTATACAACATTTACTGCCGTCTATTATATCCTGACAGAGGCTTTTCAACCAGTATAAAAATCAATTTCCATGTTGTGAAATATCACTCCGGGACTTTTTCCACAGACATCAGACATATCTTCCGGACTCTTAGCTGCCTCATGCCCGATAGGACTTTCCGCTTTCCGGGTCCAGCTTAAACTGTGAAATGAATTCCCACACGAGGTCGCAGAGCGCCTGCGAGGGCCAGTGCGGGGATTTCGCAAGGCCGATGAACCTCGCCCGCACTTCTCCGTCGGCGCTGACGCAGTCACCGATATAATGCGAGCGGTTTTCCCGGACTTCAACCGAGGTGCGCTCGAAGGGGAAGCCGATCTTTTCGATGACGATATCGGCGGTTTCCGCCGCGGCTTTTCGGACCTCCTCCTCGGGGATTTCCGCGCAGCCGTTTGCAATGCGCCAGTTGTTGATCGAGCGGATTTTATTGGTGCCGGAGAGGTCGATCCTTTTCGGCGGTTTCTTCCCGGGATCTGTTTCTTCCGCAGGACGTTCTTTCTTCTCTTCCGGTTGCCCGGTCCACTCATTTTTCGGTTCGTCCCGGGTTACGGGGATCAGTCCCAGTACCTCGTATTCCCCCATGCAGCAGCAGACAGGAATTGTCACGGCTGCCGCTTTTTCGGCCATTTCCACCGTCGTATTTTCACCCGGCCAGAGGAGTCCCGCCTGCTCATGCGCGTCCGACTCGCCATTGGCAAAGAGCATGCCGCCCGTTCCGACCGCGGCGAATTTCTCCGGCCAGCGAAGCGCGTGACGGGAGGTCATGAAGCCGCCGAGGGAGTATCCGACCATGTAAACCCTCGTCCGGTCCACCGGGTAATTTTCAAAGGCGTAAGCCAGCAGCCTTTCGATGCTCGCCGGCGTCTCGTCTTCCGGAATGATCACGATCAGCTCTTCTCTAGCCGCAATGTTCGTATATCCGTAGCTTTCCGCGAGGAAGATCGGATTGCCCGCGCCGTGCAGCACAAAAAGAAGCGGATAGTTCTTTTCAGGTGCCTCACCTCTCACATACGCCATCGGAAGGTAGCTCGCCCATTTCTTCCAGGGTTTTTCAGGATCAGCGTCATGCAGCTCCTTCTTAAGCCCTTTCGACTCCCAGAAGCTGAGCACCTCCGGCGCCGTTTCATTCTCGAAGCCAAACTTCAGGCATACTTTGTTTTCACACATGATGCGGTAGGTTTCCGAGCGCCCGAAAACTTCAATGTCCATCTCGGGAGAGCTCATCAGCTTCATCATTTCAAGATCACGTCTTGTCATTTCGTCCATCTCCGTCATCCTTCCTTTCCTGATTGTTTCCATACGCAAAGTTTACACGATTTCCGCCGAAATCACAAGCCCCGGCGGCTATCCTTTTTCCGTTTCCTGATACTGGAAAATCCTTCTTTTCATCACTCGGCTTGACTTTTCTTCTCCGGAAAGGGATAATACTGTTCAGAGCCCCTTTTTTAAATATCCGCTTAGGGAGGACAGAACGATGCTGACATTTTTCCAAACCGAATCTGAACCGCAGAGCGCCATTCCGCTGATGCTGGCATTTCTCGGAGAAAATTATGATCAGGAGCCCGTCGAGCGTCCGCTCGGTACGCCGAATTTCCAGTGTTTTCTGTCCCTGCGGGGTCAGGGCGATCTGTTTATCAACGGAGAACGGATGAGCGTCCGCGAAGGGGACTGTTTTCTTCTGTACCCGGGCGTTCCCTGCAGCTACCGCGCTTCCTCCGGCAAATGGATCATCGCGAATGCCGGTTTTACCGGCGCCATCTGCAGCCCGCTGTTTACCGCGCTCGGACTGACAGAAAGCGGCGTCTACAGCTGCAGCGATCCGCAGGTCTTCCTGAAAAATCAGCGCCAGCTGAAGCGGCTGACGGAGCGTTCGGGTGACCAGCGGGACTGGTCCTCCGCCTGTTACGAATTTCTTCTGCGGCTGTCGAAAACACTGACCTTCCGTTCCGCCTCTGATCCTCTCACCCTTGAGTACAAAGACACTTCCTACGCCTACCGGGTGATTCACTATCTCGAGAACCACCTGACCGAGCCGCTGTACATTCCGGCCCTCGCGGAAAACCTCGGCGTCAATCCGCAGTATCTCTGCACCGCCTTTAAAAAAGAAACCGGGCTCACGATCATCACCTACCTGCAGCGTCTCCGGATCGGAAGCGCCCGGATGATGCTGGAGCGCTATCCCGAAAGAAACGCGGCCGAGATCGGCCGCGCGGTAGGTTATGATTCGCCGAGTTATTTCGGCATGCAGTTTAAAAAGGTCACCGGCCTCACACCGGACCAGTATCGGAAAAAAGGAGCAGTTATTGAACAGCCGCAGCTCAGTTAAGCTCTTCGCCGTTCGTCTCGATGACCTTCCGGTACCAATCGAAGCTGTCTTTTTTCATTCTCTTAAGTGTTCCGTTTCCCTGATCGTCCATATCGACGTAGATCAAAGCCGTAACCGTGCCAGATTCTCTTTGCAAAGGAGGGATAAGCGCCCCGCACCATCGTATCGCCGCAGTAGCAGAATTCGTCCTGGAAATAGGAATACGCCGCCATCACGTCCTTCGGGTCCGGGGTCATCGGATAAACGGAGCAGCCGGCGATCATGCAGCCGACCCGGATCGAAGGATCCACTTCATGCGCTGCCTTAACCGCGCGGGCGGAGGCGACCATCTGGTTGTGAAGCTCGGTGAAAAGCCCTCCTCCTTTTCTTCGTGAAGACAGCATAACACAGAGCGGATTCCTTTGTCAATTCTCCAAAGCGCTTTCTTCTTCATTGACAGCTTCCGTTTCCCTGTGCTATTCTGTAAATAATAAAAAACGCAGGTATTGATTGACTGAAAAACGATCTAAAGCAGGATCCAAAATGATCATCAGGAGGAATATGGAATGAAAGATGCTCTGAAACGT
>CAMOZF010000129.1 GCA_946630765.1 uncultured Lachnospiraceae bacterium
TCCTCAGAAGGAACACCATAACCCTCGGCTCGAGGGAGTGGCCGCTGAGTGGTACTGACGATAAGCGCAGGCTCGAGAATGTGGCCAGTGAACGGTACTCAACTCCCCCATTTCGGCGGGATATGGCGGGGTATTTCACGGAATCGGAAGGATTAGCATGTCCTTTTCGGGAAGAGGCTGCTCTTGTGCGGAGCAGTCTTTTCCTGTATAATGAATGCTGTAAACAATGGGAAGCTTTTCAATGTGTGGGTTGAAGTAGTCAGATGCAGAAAAGGAGGCAGTTCAAATGAGTAAAGGAATCAGATGTCATGCAGAACTTCTCTCGGTAAAGGACGCACAGATTGTCAATCCCCTTGGCGGCCCGCTTGCGGCGAAGGACCGGAACAATATGCCGCTTTCCGTGGGCGCGACGGGCGACCGTTACAGGCTCGAATTCCGGCTGGAAGACGGAAGCCTGTGGTCCACAATAGTCAGCGGGACGCTGGATCGGGGATATACGGCGGGCGAGAAAGGGATTCTCGTCCGAAAGGGAAAAGAGATCCGGTACTGGATTCCGGAGGAGCAGGAGGTGGCTTTTCTTGCACAGAGGAAGCGCTGGATCCGAAACGGGATCCTGATCGCGGCAGCAGCCGTCCTTCTTCTTTTAGGCGGCTGGCTGATCGCAAGGCCTTATATTGTCGGCGGAAAGCCGGTGACAGAGGCGCTGCAGTCTTCGGACGGACGGCAGATCGAGGTTGCCGTAAGGCCGAGCCCCGGCTGGTCGGTAACAAAAGCGGATGATGAAACGCTTCTCGTGGAGACCAGGGATATGCGTTATACGATCTCGCTTCCGGATATGATCAGTTATCGGAAAGCGCACAATCAACTGATGGACGCCGCCGCAGAAGGCACTGCAGAGCAGCGGATCGATCGGTCCCATGTGATATGGAACGGTAATTTCTGGAGAGTGGAATCGTATGAGTCCGGAACGGAGGGGGAGCATCTGACGAGCTTTGTGGAACCGGGAGAGGGCCTGATCTCGAGTCAGTTTATGGTGCAGGCGGACAGCCTGGCTACCGGGAAGGCTGCGGATGTTTCGGCATTTCTGCTGCGCCTCAGTGTTACCGGCAAGTAACCACATCGATTTAAGAGAAGTTTAAGAAAGATCGATTGACTTTTAATTGAGGTACAGTATAATAAGAACAGCAAAAATGCGTTTTCATGTTTTTTTTGCATGAAAACGCATTTTCGGTGCAACCTGCCGATGGAAAAAGGCGTCTGTATACAGGACGGGGTTTGTCACCCTGCTGTCACTTTAAGGCTGTAGAATAGATAATGAATACGAATGTAAAGGAAGTGGTTTGTATGAAAAAAGTATCAGTATTGCTGCTTGCCGCGTTTCTTACGCTGAGTTGCCTTTCCGCCTGCGCGCAGGAAGACCTCGGGGAAGTAACCGTACAGAATGTCGGCGAGATCACCGGTATGGGCGCCGTCGGCATTGTCGACCGTTTTGCGGGCGTCGTGGTTTCCGAGTCGGAGACGAAGATCGAGAAGTCGGACACCGCGGAAATCAAGGAGATTCTGGTGGCGCCCGGCGACAGTGTGACGGCCGGACAGACGCTTTTCACCTATGATTCCACGATGATGGAATTCACGCTTGAGCAGGCGAAGCTCGATCTGGAGCGGAAGAAGCTGACGCTGGAATCGCAGATCCAGGACAAGGAGAAGCTGGAACAGGAGAAGGCCAAGGCCAAGGAAGACCAGCAGCTGGCCTACTCGCTGGAGATCCGCGAGATCGAAGCCGGCATTCAGGAGAGCGAATACAATATCAAGCTGAAGGAGCAGGAGATCGAGAAAAATGAAGCCGCGCTTCAGGAAACCTCGGTGGAATCTCCGGTGACCGGACGCATTCAGGCAATCAATGAGAACGGCGAAATGGACGATTACGGACGGCCGCTTCCTTTCATGACGATTGTCGAGGACGGCTCCTACCGTGTGCAGGGCTACATCAATGAGAGCAATACCGCGGCGCTTCCGGAAGGCACCAGCGTGCTTCTTCGGTCCCGCGTGAGCGACCAGACCTGGCAGGGCGTTGTGAGCTCGATCGACTGGGAAAATGCCCAGAGCGGCCAGAATAATATGTACGGCGGCATGATCATGGAGAGCGGCGCCGCTGTCGGCTCATCCAGCAAGTATCCCTTCTATGTGGAGCTTTCGTCGAGCGAGGGCCTGATGCTCGGGCAGCATGTCTACATCGAACCGGACTACGGGCAGGATGTGATCGACAACGCGAACCGGATGATGCTTCCGATGTACTACATTGTTGACATGGATTCCAACCCGTCGGTCTACGTGATGGGCGGCAATGAGAAGCTTCAGAAGCGCAGCATCGAGATCGGCGAAATGGACGAGATGATGGGCACGGTGGAGATCCTTTCGGGACTGACGGTCGACGATTACATTGCCTTCCCGGACGAGACCACGCAGGAAGGCATGAAGTGCACGATCTATGATCCGGCGCAGGATATGGAGCCGGTGCCGGAGGGCGAGGTCCATCCGAACGGCTTCGGGCCGTTGGGCGAAGAGCCGGAGATGGAGGTTGAAGAGGATCTCGATATGAACGTGGACGACGGCTTCTACGAAGAGGGCGTCGAGGAGATGATGCCGGAAGACGGAGAGATGATCGAAGGGGAAACGATCCTCGAGACGATCAAGGAATAACGGAGGGAACGGACGATGATTCTTAGTATGACCGACATCTGCAAGGATTATCCGATGGGGAAATCCGTGACACATGTCCTGAAAAATGTCGGCCTTTCGGTGGAGGAGGGCGATTACATCGCAATCATGGGCCCTTCCGGCTCCGGAAAGACGACGCTTATGAATATTATCGGCTGCCTGGATGTTCCGACGAGCGGAAGCTACTTTTTCGGTGAGCGGGACATCAGCAGGTGCAGCAAACGCCAGCTCGCAGACCTCAGGAATAAAAAGATCGGCTTTGTATTCCAGTCCTTCAATCTGCTGCCGAAGCTGACGGCGGTGGACAATGTCGCGCTTCCGCTGCTGTACGGCGGCGTTCGCCGCTCCGAGAGAAGGCGGCGCGCGAAGGAAGCCCTGGAGCGGGTCGGCCTTTCGGAGCGCATGGACTACCGGCCGGACCAGCTGTCAGGCGGACAGTGCCAGCGTGTCGCGATTGCGCGCGCGATTGTCGGCAATCCCGACCTGATCCTTGCGGATGAGCCGACGGGCGCGCTGGATTCGCAGAGCGGCGCTCAGGTGATGGAGCTTTTCCATACGCTGCATGAGCAGGGCGCGACCATTCTGATGATCACACATGATCAGGGCGTTGCGGAGCATGCGGACACGATCATGCGGATCCGCGACGGCGTGCTGACGGGAGGTGATCAGGATGAATAAACATCTGAAACGTATTCTGATTATCGTCCTGGTGCTGGCACTTGTCGGCGGCGGTACCTACGGCGGCCTGACCATTTACAGAAATATGAACCGGAAGCCGGTGAACGTCTTCCAGGTTGCCAATTTCGCACAGACCAATGTCTGGATGGATCAGAGTGAGTCTTCCGGCAGTGTCAAAATGGACAATATGCAGAAGATCTACCTGTCCGATACGCAGAAGGTGACCGAGGTTTTCGTCACCGAGGGACAGACCGTCAAGAAGGGCGATCCGCTGATCGCCTTCGACACAACGCTCAGTAAGCTCGACGTCGAAAAGGCGGAGATCGCGCTCGAAAAACAGAAAATGGAGCTTGAGAACCAGCAGAAGGTGCTCGAGAAGCTGAAATATGCCCGGATCACCGAGGACCTCAAGGCGATGATGAATTCGCTGCAGGCGCAGCTCGAGCAGGCCTACGCCAGCATGCCGGAGCCCGAATACCCGGAGATTCCCTGCGGAGAATGGACGGCGGAGAGTCCGCGGTATATCGAAAATACCGGCGCGATCAACCCGGAGAAGCTCCTTGAGGAGGCAGGAAAGGACGAGATCTACGTCGTCCTTGTCGATGCCTACGAGGGACAGTATTTCGGCTACTACGGGCTTCAGATCAGCTGCGAACGGCCGGAAAAGAAGCCGCCTGTCGTGCCTTCTTCGGAGGAGCCCTCTGGAAGCGACACGCCCGATCCCGCACCGGATGATCCGGAAACGCCTTCCTCTGACGATGCTCCAGAAGATCCTTCCGATCCTTCTGATCCTTCTGATCCTTCCGATCCCTCGGAGAGCCCGGAGGAGGAACCGGGGAAGGAGCCGGAGAATCCGGCAGACAGCCCTTCGGAAGAACCTTCCGAGAGCAGCCCGGAAGAGCCGGCGCCCGAAGAGGAGAAGCCCAGCTTCTATGTTGCCGTATTCACGCCGGAGGAGCTGCAGCCCGAGGAGCCGGAACAGCCTGAAATCATCGCGAGCATTGAAGCGCAGATGAATGCTGTCAGCAACATGTATGAGAATGCCTATTCCAGAGAAGAACTCGCAAATCTGAAGGAGAGCACCGCAAAGGCGATCAGCGATCTGGAGCTGGACATCCGCATCGCGGAGGTCAATCTGGAGAAGGCGAAGGCCGAGGTCAACGACGGCACGGTGCGCGCGAATATTGACGGCGAGATCACGATGGTGCTTCCTTTGGAGGAGATGGGCAGCACCTATGAAGCCGTGCTCGTGCTTTCCGGCGGCGGCGGATATTATATTACGGGTTCGATCGGGGAATTTGACCGTGAAAACCTGCAGATCGGACAGACGGTGACGATCAATTCCTACATGGACGGCATGATGTACGAAGGAACCGTCAAAGAGATCGGCGACCGGCCGGCGCTTCAGGGCGGCTGGTCCGGCGGCAACAACAATGTCTCCTGGTATCCCTTTACGGTATTTGTCGACGCCTCGGCGGAGCTTCAGGAAGGCGACTATGTCGGAATCACCTACAATGCGAACCAGAATGAGTCGGACGGCGCCTGGTACCTTGAGAAGTTCCTGATCCGGAGCGAAAACGGCCGGAACTACGTCTATAAGGCAGACGATCAGGGGCGTCTCGTGAAGCAGTATATTTCGACCGGAAAGCAGCTGTGGAATGAATATTATGAGATCCGCGGCGGCATCACGATGGACGATTATGTTGCCTTCCCCTACGGCCGGGACGTCGTCGAGGGCGCGGAAACGGTGGAAGCCGGTCCAGAAGCGCTCTATGAGTCGATGTATTAAGGAGGTGCGCGGATGTTTGAAAATATAGGACTTGCCTTTCAGGGCGTCTGGAGTCACAAGCTGCGTTCCTTCCTGACAATGCTCGGCATTATCATCGGTATTGCGGCGATTATCACGATCGTTTCGACGATCAAGGGCACGAATGAGCAGATCAAGAACAACCTGATCGGCTCCGGTACGAATACGGTCCAGGTCAGTCTGAACCGGGACGGAAATGAATACGACCTGCAGTGGTCCGAGATCCCGGAGGGCGTGCGCGTGATCAGTGAAGACGACCTTGCGGAAATCCGGAAGCTTCCCGGCGTACAGAATGCCTCGGCCTTCCGCTTCAGAGGCTATGTGGACGGCGTCTTCTACGGAAATACGGCCTACAGCGGCACGCTTTACGGTATCGACCGGCACTATTTCAGTACCAATAACTATATCATCAACGCCGGAAGGGGCTTTGTCGAGGACGACTACAAAAACTTCCGGAAGGTGGTGGTTTTGGAGGCTTCGGTGGCGTCCAGCCTTTTCAACGGAGAGAATCCGCTCGGGGAGACGCTGGAGATCATGAAACCGAACGGGCAGGACGTGAAAGCCCGTG